>CALWTV010000184.1 GCA_944384555.1 uncultured Clostridia bacterium
CCTACACGACGCTCTTCCGATCTTTAAAAAAGTTATTAAAATTGAAGAAGAACGCTTCGACGCTACAATCGACGCAGGACTTTCCATTTTATCAAATATAATTAAAAAAGCCCTCTCTGACGGTGTAAAGACTATTTCCGGCGATGATGTATTTAAGTTATACGATACATTCGGATTCCCGATTGACTTAACAAAAGAGATTATATCCGAACAAAATCTTGATATTGATGAAGAAAAATTCAAGGAACTCATGGCAGGTCAGCGCGAGCGTGCACGTCTTGCCCGTGCGAATATCAGCGGCTGGAGCGAAGCATCAAAATCACTCATTGAAGAACTCCCTCACACAAATTTCGTAGGTTATACCGAGTCAAAAGCAACCGCAAAAGTTATTGCGATTTTGGTTGATGACATGATGGTTGATTCTGTCAGTGAAGGTGATTTCACACTTGTTCTCGATACCACTCCTTTCTATGGCGAAAGCGGCGGTCAGGTAGGTGATACCGGTATTATCTCCGCTGACAATCTTACAGTCAATGTATTTGATACAAAGAAAACCGACGGTGTGTTCATTCATTTATGCACTATCATAAACGGCGAAATTAAAGTCGGCGATACCGTAAATGCAGAAATAAACGTTTCAAGACGTGACGCTATAAAACGCAATCACAGCTCCGCTCACCTTCTTCATGCCGCACTTAGAACTGTACTCGGCAATCATGTTGAACAGGCAGGTTCATATGTAGATGACAAGCGCGTTCGTTTTGACTTCTCACATTTTGCCGCAATGACAGATGAAGAAATCAAAAAAGTTGAAGACCTTGTAAATCTCCACATACTGGCGGGTGCTGAAATTACGACTGAGGAAATGGACGTGGAATCGGCTAAAGCTTCAGGAGCTATGGCATTATTCGGCGAAAAATACGGTAAAGTTGTTCGTGTAGTAAAAATGGGTGGTTTCTCTACGGAACTCTGCGGCGGTACCCATCTTGACAATACCGCAAAAATGGGATTATTCAAAATTATCTCTGAGTCTTCCGTTGCCGCAGGTGTACGAAGAATTGAGGGTACTACCGGCTTAGGCGTACTTGAGATTATCGCGGAAAAAGAAGCATTGATATCCGAAACTGCCGCTAATCTGAAAGCAAACAATCCCGCAGATATCAGTCGACGTGCGATTCAGGTTCAAAATGAAGTACACGAATTAAAACGTGAAATCGAAACCTTGAATTCCAAGCTTGCCGCTTCTAAATTAGATTCGTTAAAATCAGGTGCGGTTAAAGTCGGAAACGTAAATCTTATTACTGCCGACCTTGGTGATATGACAGTAGATACAGCGCGTAATCTCTGCGATTCGTTCAAAAATGATGACGCTTCTGTTATAACTGTATTCGCAGTTCATAGCGGAGACAAGCTTAACTTTGTAGCTGCATGCGGAAAAGACGCAGTCGCTTCCGGCGCTCATGCGGGCAATATATTAAAGAATATCAGCGCAATTGCCGGCGGTAAAGGCGGTGGACGTCCTGACAGTGCAACATCAGGCGGTAAAGATTTAAATAAAATAAATGACGCTTTAAATGCGGTAAAATCCGTTGTAGAAGGAATGTTAAAATAATTCAATAAATAATGGGAGGTACTTCAAAAGTATCTCCCAATTTTTTATTTATCCTTCAAACTGCGAATTATACATCTTCGCATAAAATCCCTTTGACGCAAGCAATGAATCATGGGTACCCATTTCGATTATATCGCCGTCTTTTACTACTAAAATCATATCAGCATTTTTAATTGTGGAAAGGCGGTGAGCGATAACAAAGCAGGTTTTATTTTCCATAAGTTTATACATGGCTTCCTGAATCTGAACTTCTGTACGGCTGTCAACGTTTGAAGTAGCTTCATCAAGAATCAACATATGTGATTTCGGTAGCATTGCGCGCGCTATTGTCAAAAGCTGTTTTTGTCCTTTTGAAATATTTACACCGTCATCAGTTAAAAGAGTATCATAGCCGTCAGGCAAACTTTCAATAAAAGTATCAATCTTCGCAGCTTTAGCGGCATTTTTTACTTCCTCAAGTGTAGCGTCCTCACGTCCGTACGAAATATTTTCACGTATTGTTCCGCCGAAAAGCCATGTATCCTGCAAAACCATTGTATAAGCACGTCTGAGCGAACGCCGCTTTATACTGCGTATATTCGTACCGTCTACACGTATTTCACCGGACTGCGGGTCATAAAATCGCATAAGCAGATTTATTATAGTTGTTTTTCCCGCTCCCGTAGGACCGACAATCGCAACAACATTTCCCGGTTTTGCATACAGTGAAAGATTATGTATTATTGTTTTTTCCGGCACATATCCGAATTTTACATTCTGAATTTCAACTTCACCGCGTACATTTTCAAGGTCAGAGGCATTTTCAATATCTGGGGTTTCCTCCTCAGAGTCAAGCAAACGGAAAACACGTTCCGCAGCAGCCGCCGCTGATTGAAGTTCCGATATAATATTCGCAAATTCATTTATAGGGCCGGAAAAACGGCGGGAATACAGAATAAATGTAGATATATTTCCGAGTGAAACTGAACCTCTCAGGAACAAAATCGCGCCGAACATAGATACAAGCGAAAGCGATAAATTGTTGATAAAGTTTACTGATGGTCCAACCATACTACCATAATAATCCGCTTTAAAGTATGCGTCTATTGCTTCAGTATTTTTTACCTGAAAACGCTCCGTCATTGTATCTTCACGGTGATATGCTTTTATTGTTTTAAGTCCCGAAAGCATTTCCTCCGCGTAACCGTTTAACTCACCGAGCTTCGCTGAACGTTTTCTAAACAGCGGCTTTACTTTGGTAGTCGCATACTTGGTAAAAAATATCGATATAGGTATTGTGACCGCAAATATTATACAAAGCATCGGAGATATGGTAAGCATCATAATCAGTGAACCGACAACGGTAATTATACTCGTGCATATCTGAATAAAATCGGTTGAGAGGGTTGCGTTTATGGTATCAACGTCATATGAAATGCGGCTGACTATATCTCCCGTCTGATTTAAATCAAAGTACCCTACTTTCATTTTCATCAGCTTTGCAAATATATCTTCACGCATTTTATACACAACTTTCTGTGTAAGCTTAATCATTACTATCGACAAAATATATGACAATATCGACGATAATATATAGAATATCGCCATAAGCACACAGTAGTATATAACCTTATTAAAAATTACTGCACCTTTTCCGGGTTCTATTGCGTCAATCGCATATCCGGAAAGTTGCGGACCTATTAAAGAGAAAAGGTTTGACGCAAATGTAAGTGCAAGCGCAAGTAAAAGAGTTCCTTTATATTTAAATAAGTAAACGCCAAGTCTAAGCAAAACTTTTAATTTTCTTGTAGAGACTTGTTCGTTAGGAGCATTGCTTCCAATAGGAGGAGCTGACTTTATTCCACGGTTATTCAATGATAACGCCTCCTGACTTATATAAATTTATTATTTTATTCAATAATTTACTCAACAAATCCGCCCCCCAACTGTGATTCGCAGATTTCGCGGTATATATCGCAAGTCTTTTCAAGTTCTTCGTGAGTACCTTTCGCAATAATTTTGCCCTCGTCCAAAACCAAAATTAAATCAGCATTCATAATCGAAGAAACACGCTGTGCGATTATAATCGAGGTAGTATTGAGATTATTTTCCTTATTTCTCATAGCGATGCGCTTTCTGAGTGCCGCGTCGGTATTATAGTCAAGTGCACTTGAAGAATCATCAAGTACAAGAATTTCAGGATTTGACGCAAGAGCTCTCGCGATAAGCAGACGCTGTTTCTGACCGCCGGATAAATTCGAGCCCTTTATTGTAAGCTCATGCAGATATTTTTCCTCATATCCATTTATAAAGCTTGACGCCTGTGCAATGTCCGCCGCATTTTCAATTGCTTCATCGCTTAAACCTCGTCCAAACGAAATATTTTCACGAATAGTATCCATGAAAAGGAAGTCACTTTGCAGCGCAACTCCGAATTTTTCACGAAGCTCCATCGGGCTCATATCGCGAATATCACGTCCATCTATCCGTATTGTTCCCGAATTAGCATTATAGAAACGGAGCAACAGCCATATTATAGTAGATTTGCCCGAACCAGTAGCACCTATAATTCCGAGAGTCTGCCCACGTTTAAGTGAAAATGAAATATCCGTTAAATTTTCCTTGACACCTTTATATGAAAATGAAACGTGGTCAAATTCTATATGAGGTATGTTTTCTTTTACAGCATCTTTATTAATTTCAGTTACTGTATTTCTTGAATTAATAGAATCATCTTCTGTATCATCAAGCGGCATATCGAGAATTTCCCCTATACGTCCTGCCGATGCCGTTCCCTTTGAAAGATTTACGAACATTCTGGTAATAGAGAGCATCGCATTTAATATAAGTGTAAAATAGCTCATGAAAGCTATAATTTTACCCGGTTCCGTTACACCAGCGTTTACTCGGAACGCACCTACCAAAATAACTGCCGTAAGTCCTAAATTAAGAAACAGATTCATAAGCGGGTTTGTCGCCGCCATTGTGAATGAAGCTTTTTTTTCAGCCGCAACAACATTGCTGTTGACATCTTGAAAACGTTTCTTTTCACGCTCTTCAGTTGCTAACGCCTTGATAATACGTATACCCTGAGCGTTTTCACGCACAACACGCACCATTTTATCAACAGTCCCCTGAAGCGCTGTGTAAAGCGGAATACCGCTGCGTGATATCTTAAAAACGATTACCGTAATAAACGGAAGTACAGAAACTAATACCAATGTAAGAATTGGCTCCATAGCGACTGTTACCATTATTCCGCCTATCAGAAGAATTGGTGCGCGTACGCCTAATCTCTGAATCATGCCGACCATTTGGTGAACGTTATATGTATCAGAAGTCAGTCTTGATTCCAGTGACGGCACTGTGATTTCATCTGTCTGACTTGTTGAAAGGTGCATGATTTTAGAATATAAATCATATCTTATTCTTCCGGTGGTATCTCGCGCAACTTTAGACGCCATTCGGTTTGCTATTATATTTCCTGCAATTGCGATTACGGAACATACCACCATTATTCCACCGAATATAAATATCATCGGCACATCGCCGGTAGGCACTATATCATCAAGCATTATCGCAAGCAGCCATGGAATCATCAAATCCATTATTGTTCCTATAAATTTGATTATAAGTCCTATAACCATTCTAAAATAATATGGTTTTAAATATCGCAGAACGTACTTTATTTTAATCACATCCTTTTATTTTATATTAAGGAATTTGCTCAAACTGGCTGTTCATTTTTAATTTTTTCCTAAGCATGGGGTAATTATTGAGCTGAGGGTCTAATTTTAAGAGTTCTCTTGCGCTTTCAAATGCACCGTTAAGTAATTCAGTATCGGTATTTGCTCCGGCAAGTTTGAATTTCAGTGAACCGTGCTGTCTTATTTCTGTCGCTCCGTCTGCACCGAATAAATCTCCCGGACCGCGTATCGCCAAATCCTTTTCGGCTATTGTGTAGCCATCATATGTGGTTTTCATAACATTAAGCCGTTCAAGTGACACCTCGCTTTTACTTTCAGATACAAGCACGCAGTAAGATTTTGCCTTTCCCCGTCCGACTCTGCCCCTCAGCTGATGAAGTTGAGATAATCCGAAGCGTTCCGCATTTTCCACAATCATAAGTGTTGCGTTCGGAACATTTACACCTACTTCAATAACGGTAGTAGAAACGAGAATGTCAATCTCACCTTTGCAAAATTCACTCATAACCCGCTCTTTTTCAGCAGACGGGAGTTTTCCATGAACAAAACCAACTCTTAAATCCGGAAAAATTCCCGAAAGTTCCTCCGCATATTTAACCGCCGATTTAAGCGGAGGCTGATTATTTTGAGTCTGCTCATCAATTTTTATCTGACTTGATTTTTGTTTGTTGAGCTCAAAATTTCTTAACTCAGATATAGTAAGACCCTCGTTTTCTTCCTCACTGTCTTTAGGCTTTGACTCATCTACGCTGGGACACACAATATAAACTTGATGTCCTTCAGAAACATGACGCCGTATAAATGCGTTCAGTCTTTGACGGTATCGTTCATCTACCACATACGTATCTACACGCTGACGTCCGGGCGGCATCTCATCTATCAATGAAATGTCAAGGTCACCGTACATTATCAAAGAAAGCGTTCTCGGAATAGGAGTCGCGCTCATAACAAGCACATGCGTATTCTCAGCCTTTTCAGCAAGTGCGGCTCTCTGAAATACTCCGAAACGGTGCTGTTCATCGGTTATCACAAGTCCCAAATTGCTGAATTTGACTTTTTCTTCAATCAGCGCATGAGTTCCAATTACTATATCGATTTTTTTATATCCATCAATTGTATTCTCACCGTTTAAAATCATATCGCAAATCATTTTTTTACGTTTGGGTGTAAGCGAACCGGTAAGCAACACACAATTTATTCCCAATTTTTCAAACATCGGCGCAAGTTCATTGTAGTGCTGTGACGCAAGTATTTCGGTAGGCGCCATAATCGCAGTCTGATATCCGTTTTTCACCGCAATATATGATGCGGCAGCCGCACATACAGTTTTTCCGCAGCCAACATCTCCTACTAATATTCGGCTCATCGGAAGTACGAATTTTTTCTGCTCATCATTTTCACCATAATGACATGACATATCAAATATTATATCATCTACTGCCTTTGCTTGAGCGCGTGTCAGTTTGTATGGTAAAAGAGAGAGAAAAGGCTCAAGCTCCGTATCGCTCATTTTGGGTGCGGCAGGAACTTTTATGCTTTTTTTTGAAGCGCAAAGAGATAAAGCAAATATAAACAATTCATCAAAAGCAAGCCGTCTTACCGCTGTATCAAGCGAATTATAATCCGGTGGGCTATGGATATTGTTAATAGCATAAGAAAATGAGCACAGACCGAATTTTTCACGTATTTCCTCTGGCAGATGGTCTGGAATTGCAGCTAAAATCAATTTAATTGCCGCCGACACCGAACTTGCAACAAATTTCTGCGTCAGCCCTGCCGAAAGCGGATATACAGGGACAAATTCGGGAAGCGGGATTCCTTCCACATACGGCTCAAACGACGGTGAATTCATTTGATATCCGCCGCGCTCTCTCGTGACTCTGCCGTAAAAACGAAACTCGCTTCCTGTATGAAATGTATTTTTAAGATGAATTTGATTAAAAAAGGTAATAAGACAAGAACCGCTCTCATCGAACGCACGAAATTTGAGCAGATTCATATTTCTATTACCCCGCATTTGACTTACCTGAGGTTCCGAGGCCACCGTGAGAATGTATGATGACGGCTGATTCATATTCTCATTTTCTTCAATGTCATCAGCTACAAATTGAGTATCTGAAAGTAGCTTTACATCTCCGCGATTTTGATATGATCTCGGAAAGTGAAACAGCAAGTCACCTAAGGTGAATATACCAAGTGCGGCAAAAGATTTTTCCCGTGTTTTTCCTATGCCGGATATCACAGATATCGGCGAGTTTACATCAAATCTTATCATTTTACATTAACCGTCTCAGGTTCAATATCTTTTTTATATCAATTTTCATAAAATTGATATCATTTTAATCAGTTTTTTCATTATACCACATAATTAATAAAAAATCTACACATTTTTTTATATATTCAAATTTTTTTAAAAAATAAAAAACCGCCATTTCAACTGAAGTAAACACCAAAAGTCAGACACTTTTGAATGAATCCTTCATAAAAGGCGGTCTTTTAAATTTTAAGGAGAATTTATATATTATGAGTAAAAATCATGATTTCCGATAGTCATATTATATGGACGGTTATTTTGAATCCATGTACTCGTAGCAATTTTTTGATTTAAAAAATAGATTATATCATCGGAAATACTGTATCCCTCAAGACAAATTTTAGCGGCTATTACGCTTTCCTCTGTCGGATTTTTATTTATTTCACCGTTTGCGGTAGGCGTAAACTGAACCGCGTACTTATTGTCAAAAATAACATCATACACTGTATCAGGGAATAAATCGCTTTCGACTCTGTTCAAAACAACATTACCAACCGCAATTTTACCTTTAAGAGGTTCTCCCCTGCTCTCTGCACTAATTATGCGAGACATCCAATAAAGGTCGTCCTGATTGTAAAAAGTATCTGCCGATTCCGCAGTCCCGTTTGTTTTTACCTCAGCATAAAAGCCGTTATTATCGCTCCAAGTTATTGTTCCATTATAGGCAGCGGAAATTGAACGCAGCGGTACAAACATTATTCCGTTTTCAATATACACAGGCGTTTCGTTATAGAAATAACGACCGTTTGCCATAATATAACCGTAGCCATTCGATGCCTCTATTTTCAGAGATGGGGCGCTAACTGATGCGGTAAGCGTATTTGCATTCCATTCAATAGCTCCGTATCCAACAGCTTCTACAAACTCCCTTAAAGGTACAAATGTCGTACTGTCAACAAGAACTCCACCCTCTACCTCATTTCCGTTTACTTCTACATCTACACTTTTTGTTCCGTATTGCGATGCAAACGCTGTTGAAGTAAATGCCGCGGTAAAAATCATAACCGACACCATCAATTTGACAATACTATTTTTTAAATTTGATTTCATATGTAACAATCCTTTCTTTTACTGCACGTAAACTCCTTTACTATTTTCAAAAATTTTAGAAAACAGATATCAATTACGTCAATTCTCATATCGTATTCTTCAAAAATGATTGATGTTTCCTACGGTATTATTTTATCATAGAAATGGATTGTTTTCAATAACAAATATATGGAATGTCAAAAATGTCTTTTTTATACAATTATCAAAATTTCAATTTGTTAATTTATTCTAAAAGTGTTTATATTTTTTTGAAATATATGGAGGTACAAAGTTATTTTTAATCCCATTTTAGCGCTTTTTAGGACTGCATATTTTCCGTTTTTTGTATATATTTATTTTTCGATTTTTACTTTAAAGGAAATTTATATATCAAGACTATCTCTCATCGCGCCTCTGGCATATAAAATCCATTTTGAGCGGTCAAGTGGATTAACGCCGCGCCTTGGAGTAATTTTGCCTTTTTCAAGCGGACAATCACGGTATCCGGCAAAACTTTGCGAATAAACAGCTTTACCACTTGTCAGCTGCGCAAGTCTTACTGTATAATCCATTGACTGAGCTACCGGAAGAATTCCTTCTATCGTACAGTTGACGGAGTTTGAAACCGGTGTATCAAATTCACCTTCCATACGTATTATATCATTTACGATTTTGCCCATATATTCCGTTGGTGCAGTTATTCTTACTTTTATCAGAGGTTCAAGTAATGTCGTTCCCGTATTTCTCAGCCCGTCCATCAATGCCATAGGCGTAGCGACAAAAAAATCAAGCGGGTGAGTATGTAGAAAATGATGTTCACCGTCAACCAATGTTATACGCATATCAGTTAGCTCCCAACCATAATTCCCCTGTTCGAGAGATGAAAGAACCGATTTACGGACATGCCTTTGATATTTATATTTCATCTGATTGCTCGGAATTTTATTGCTCTTATATTCGATTCCGCTTCCACGCGGCAATGGTTCAAGCAATAATTTTACTACTGCCCAGCAAGGTTTAGGCATTGTATAGGCTTCAAAACCATATCCCGCTTTTGACGGAGTTTCCTTATATATAACCGAAGGCGGAGAAAATTCCACGTTTAAATTGTAGCGTTCACGCAGCA
>CALWTV010000185.1 GCA_944384555.1 uncultured Clostridia bacterium
GTTGCCGTCGATATCGCCGTCACAGCAAAGAGAACCGCCGCACTGGATATCACCATTAATATCTCCACCACAGGATATGTCGCCATTTGATGATATATTGCCGTCGATATCGCCGTCACAGCAAAGAGAACCGCCGCATTTGACAATTGCATTAATAGAGCCTCCACACGAAATATCACCTGATGAAACTATAGCGCCCTCAATATCGCAGTTACATTTTATACATCCGCCGCATTGTATATCTGCATTGATAGAGCCTTCACATGATATATCACCGTTTAAGCTTGCATTACCGTTAATGTCACCGTCACAGGTAATGTTACCACCAGAACTTGCATTACCGTTAATATCACCATCACAGGTAATGTTACCGCCGGAATTTGCATCGCCGATAATATCGCCATCACAGGTAATGTTACCACCAGAACTTGCATTACCGTTAATATCACCTTCGCAGTTGATGTTACCGTCGCATTGTACATTACCCTCAATGTTTTCAGCTACATTTAATTCAAATATGATTTGCTTGTCTGAAATTTGGGAATACTCCGATTTTTTGATTATTTTTCCGTCTTTGATAAGTACGGCATAAATTGTATTTTCATCAAATAGAGATTCCAATACAGGCGATGAATTGTCTACTATATCAGAAGTTGAGTCTTCATTTGAATTATTGTTTAAATCAATATGTTCGCTTGAAAAAATGGAATCAATAGGCTGAGAGAATAAATTTGCGATTTCAGGAAGCATCATTATATCAGGCATAGTTTCGGAGCGTTCCCATTGTGAAACCGCCTGATGCGTAACTCCTAACTTATCAGCCAGCTCTGCCTGGGTCCAGTTCATGGAACGGCGCAGTTCGGCAATTCTCAGACCAATAATATCTTTGTTTATCATATGCGTATCTCCTAATTTAATAATTTTATTGTTATTTATAAAACAATTGCGGTACCGTTAGTAAGTTTTATGTGCCAATTATAGCAAAAGAGCCGGTACTTGTCCATAAAGCATTTATTGAATACGCCTAAATTAATAAATTCAAGCGTTGCTTTAATGAAATATTTTACAATATGATTCACATTTTTTGCTTTCCAAGCATAAATTATAATGATATAAATCAAAAGGGGGAAATTTCATTGAATAACGAAATGCAGAATATGCAGAATCAAAACAATACTACTGCGGAAGAATTTGGGTATCTTGTGGTAAATGTGCGTACTGCGAGAGGAGCTTTTCCTGTGGAAGGTGCGATTGTTACAGTATCTGACACTGATATAGGTGAAAACAATACGGGAGTTATTTCGTCAATGGTCACGGATTCAAGCGGAAGTACAATAAAAATACCGCTGAGTGCTCCGAGCCTTAGCCGCTCTCTTGTACCGGGAGATGAAAAACCGTATTCAGTATATAATATTTCCACAACAGCAGAAGGATTTTATAGTGTTGAGAATATTAATGTACCAATATTCTCAGGTATAACATCAATTCAGCCAGTTGAGCTTATTCCTGTATCGGAATACGGCGGAATTTCAAGCGATTATCCTAAAGAAGGAAGGCGTTTTATAGAAACACCCAGAGAAAACAATCTTTTATAAAGATATTTATATTTTATCATTATAAAATAATAAATTCAAGTATTGCTTGCAAAAATACAGAGAGGTGATTATATGGCGAAATTACCCGTTATTCCGGAATATATAACCGTTCATTTGGGACCGCCGGACAGTGACGCCGCAAATGTTACGGTATCATTTTCTGATTATATAAAAAATGTAGCATCAAGTGAAATATACCCTACATGGCCGGAAAATGCAATTAGGGCGAATATTTATGCGCAGATATCTTTTGCGTTAAATAAAATATATACGGAATTTTACCGTTCGCGCGGGTATGATTTTGATATAACAAATTCAACCTCAACAGACCAAGCTTTTGTATACGGCAGAGATATTTTTGAAAATATAAGCCAAACAGTAGATGATATTTTTAATGACTATGTAAGGCGTCAGGGAACAGTAGAACCGCTTTTTACAGAATATTGCAATGGAACAACTGTAACTTGTAACGGACTTTCTCAATGGGGAACCGTTGATTTAGCAAATCAGGGATACACACCGTATGAAATTTTGCAGTATTATTATGGAGATGATATTGATATTGTAACAAATACACCGGTTGAAGGTATAACTGAAAGTGTGCCTGACCGTCTGTTAAGGGAAGGGCTTGTAGGAAATGATGTAAGGCAGATTCAGGTTCGTTTAAACCGAATAGCAAAGAATTATCCGGCAATTCCGAAAATAGAAAATGCCGACGGAGTATTCGGTGCTGATACAGACGCGGCGGTACGTGAATTTCAGAAGATATTCAACCTTACCCCAGATGGGATTGTTGGACGAGGAACATGGTATAAAATTCAGCTTGTATATAATGCGGTGAAGCGAATAAGCGAGCTTGATTCTGAAGGAATACCGCTTGAAGATGTGACTGATTTATTTAAGGAACCGCTTTCAATAGGGGATACGGGAGTGCAGATAAGAGAACTTCAGTATTTTCTTGAGTTTATTTCAAACTATGAGCCAACTGTACCGCCGATAAATATTGACGGAATATTCGGACCGAGGACAGAAGAAGCTGTTAGAGCATTTCAGCGTCAGTACGGACTTCCCGAAACAGGTGAAGTCAATGCGGCAACATGGGACAGATTGTACCGCGCGTACCGAGGAATAATCCAAAGCCTTCCTGACGGATATTTGGACGGAACAACTGTGCCATATCCCGGCAATCCTATAAGATTAGGTTCTCGTGGAGAAAACGTTGCGGTAATTCAGGAATATCTCAATTTTATATCACAGACATATACTGAAATTCCGAAACTTGTGGTAGATGGAGTTTTTGGAGCGGCAACTGAAAACGCAGTAAAGATATTTCAGCGACTTTTTGGAATAGAGCCTACCGGAATAGTTGGAGCGTTGACATGGAGCGAGATAGCGAATCTATATCGTTCGCTTCTTGACGGAAGTATGCGTTCGAAGGGACAATACCCAGGGTACACAGTTGGTTGAATTAATGAGATATTAAAATTTCAGCGAGGTGATTTATATTGTACAAAAAAAGTAATGACAGGGTTTCATACATAAAGGAAATACAGTCGATACTGCGGGACTATCGGTTCTGGACAACCGGAATTGCGGATATCGGAGTTGACGGGAACTATGATACCGGAACAAGAAATGCGGTTATAGATTTTCAGCGACGTTTTAATATTCCGCCGACAGGAATAGTAGATTTGCCTACGTGGATAATGCTTAACAGAGTACACGATATTTATAATCAGGTATACGGACTTAGCCAGTCGCTGAATCCGTTTTCGGAAAGCCCGGGTGAGGAAATTAAAAAGGGTGAAGATAGCGATGTTGTATACATAATTCAGATAATAGTCAAGGCATTGAGCTTAGCTTATGACGGATTTTTGGATTTAGAAGTTACGGGAATTTTTGACGAAGCGACAGAAAATGCGGTAAAATATTTTCAAAGCCGCGTAGGATTACCGGAAACGGGAATAGTAAATAAGCCAACTTGGAATTTACTTGGAAAATCATATAATTATCTTTCCAAAGAAAATCAATAAAATAATTAAAGGGCTGTCTTAGTGAACAGCCCAATTTTTATTTATATATTTATACACGTATTCTAAATGTTTTCGGTGCGAAGCGGTAAACGAGAATACAAGCCACAATAGAATACAAAATGCAAAAAGCAATGCATACAACACCAAAAACCATTATAGGAAGTTTTACTTTCATCATAGAATAACAAACAAAATATGTAATAAACATAATAAGTTTGTATGTTCCGCTTTTTAATTCTGTCCCGGCGTTGTATGGCTGAAGCAAATAATAGATTGTAAGATAATGAATTGAAAAAAACAAGCTCATGCATATAATGGAAATAAATAGTACAGCGTAATTGAGAGGATTTTCAGTTCCGCCGGATACATAAAGAATAAGCGCAAGACCAGCGCCGATTACAGCTGCGGGAACCGCGTTTATCTTC
>CALWTV010000186.1 GCA_944384555.1 uncultured Clostridia bacterium
GATATACCGCAGGAGAAGTTTTTAGAGTGCCTGTTTGGATAATCATACTCTGTTCGGTGATAATGTCAGTGGGAACAGCGTTCGGTGGTGGACGTATAATTCGTACAGTTGGAAGTGATATGGTTCATTTGTCACCTGCTGACGGTTTTTCAGCTGATTTAGGCGGTGCGATCTGTCTGTTTATCGCCTCTTTTTTAGGAATACCAGTAAGTACCACTCATGCAAAAACAACCGCAGTTATGGGAGCCGGTAAAAAATCTCCTGACAGCTTGAGAATAATTATTCGTATGTTTGCAGCGTGGATTCTTACATTTCCAGTATGCTTTATTTTGACATATATAGTTGTAAAAATTTCAATGTACTTTTAGTTTGAAATATTAAGAAAAAAGACCGCTGTAAGGCGGTCTTATATATTTGCATTTATTCACCAGTATATGCGTCAATGGTCTTATCCATCATTTTCTTAATAGCTCTTTCTTGCTTTTCATATTTAGATGCAAGGTTCATGTCATATGAATCGGCAAGACTGAGCGGGATACTTGTAAGACCCCAGTTAGAAAGATAGCCAAGGTCATAATTTATTGTACTTATAACAATATCAAGAGTTGCGGCTGATTCTTCATCACGGCTTACTTTGCCTTTTAAAGTTTTCTCATAATAAGCAGGCGTGAGTAAATTTTTAGATTCAGCACCAAGTACATCAAGAATATGAGCTTCACGAGTTCTGTCCTGAACAGTAACGGGGATAGTAACCATAGGAGCGGCATGTGGATTTATACAGTGATAGTAGCTTTCCTGATTTTCATCATATAGAGGCATAGGAAGAATACCGAAATCAGATGCCATTTCACGCATTGTAGCAACTGCATGGAGTTCGCCATAATAGAAGAGCGACTGATTTGATTTGTACATTTCAAATGCTTTTTCTTCGCCGGTTCCGTTTTTAGACCAACTCCATGAAAGTGTTGGTTCATATAAAATTGCGGAGAGCTTTTCAAGAATTGATACAGTTTTGTCGCTATAGAAAGTTAATTCTGGGATATCCTGTTCATTTTTAGTTATAAAATTTACACCACAGCCAATGAAAGCAAGACCCATCATATCGCAGAAGAAGATTAGTCCAAATTGGTCTTCTGAATCATATTTACCATCACCGTTTAAATCTTTTGATACAGACTGAGCCATTGTAATCATATTGTCAAGCGTCCATTGATGATTATTCATGAGTTCATATGGATTTCCTAAATTATAATCGTTTAGGATAGTTTTGTTAAACATAATAACGCCTATGGATTTTTTATACATTGTACCGATATCACCGGTCATCATATAAACTTTATTGGCGATTGAGAGGTCATTTATACTATTTTGGTCCCACCATGGAGCGTCGAGGTCAAGGTCAGTCATTTCATGAAGTTCAGTAAGAAGTCCAGACTGTGCGAGGTCAAAAGCGGAATGAGTATTAACATACCCCAATCCAAATTCATCTTCATCGGCAAGAATACTCTGCTGGATAGTACCTTTAGTATCATCGCTTGGTACAGGTACAATTTTTACATTAAGCTTTTCTTCTACATTTAGATTTCGCTGGTATACTGCATCGTTTATAGCTTCACCTGTAAGTTCAGTAGCATTGAAGTCAACGTCTCCCCATATTGTTCCGTCGGGATTATTTGTTACTATTTTAAATTCATATCCACCATAGTCTGTGCCCTCAGGAATATTTGCTGAATATATCTCATCCTCACTTGATTGGTTAGACTCAGAAACCGCGCTGTCTGTAGAACTGTTTGTGGAAGCTGCTGTTGTATCTGTGCTGTCGGTGTTATTTTGAGATGCGCAGCCAACTACACTTGGAACCAACATGAGAAGAGACAAAATCAACGCTGTAATTCGTGTTGTTTTTTTCATATAGTTATTAACCTCACTATAATAATTAAGATATATTTTACAATATTATTATACACAATTTGCTTAATTATGTCAATGACACAAATTTACAAATTAAATTAAATCAAAATGAAATTTTTAGTCGAATAATAACAAATGCGGTGATTAAATAGTATATATTGAGTATATAGCTTAAGTTAAAACCATAAAAAGAAAACTGACTTAATTAAAAAATCAGTTTTCGTAAAAAATCTGTTTTATATTATATAGAGCCGCCTACAGTTTCAACTTTAAGAATGTTTGTATTTCCTGATGTTGCAAGCGGAACACCTGCTGTAATTACTACGGTATCTCCAGGAGAAACAAGGTCAATCTGCTTTGCACAGTCAATTGCGTGACGGAACAAATCATCAGAATTGGTTTGATACAGCGCAAGAACAGGATATACTCCCCATGAAAGCGCTAGCTGATGATATGTTTTTTTACTTGGAGTTGCTGCGACAATCGGTTCAATCGGACGGAATTTTGACATTCTGCGAGCAGTGTGTCCTGATTTTGTAACTGCGATGATTGCTTTAGCCTTTAAATCGCGTGCAGTGGTACATGTAGCGTCGCATATTGCGTTAGTGGTGTCATCAGCTTCCATATCGTAATTAATTCCCTTGTACGCTTCTATTTCGATAGCGTCAAGTTCTGCCTGTTCAGCGATTTTTGCCATGACCTGAACTGTGCGTGCGGGATATTTGCCCATAGCGGTTTCTCCGGAAAGCATGATGGCGGAGGTTCCGTCAAAAACAGCATTTGCAACGTCAGTAATTTCAGCACGTGTAGGAGTAGGATTATTTATCATTGATTCAAGCATCTGAGTTGCGGTGATAACGACTTTACCTGATTGATAGCATCTTTTGATAAATTTTTTCTGAATGCCGGGCAATCTTTCGTATTCAACTTCAACGCCCATATCGCCTCTGGCAACCATTATTCCATCAGAATTTTTAAGTATTTCCGAAAAATTATCAACGCCTTCAATGTTTTCTATTTTGGAAATGATACGGATATCGTGACCTCCGTTGTAATCAAGGAACTTGCGCATTGAAATAACGTCTTCCTTGCGGCGGACAAACGAGGCGGCGATATAGTCAACTTTGTTTTCGATAGCAAACAACAGGTCTGCTTTGTCTTTTTCGCTCATAAAAGGCATGGAAAGACGTACTCTCGGTACATTTATTCCCTTGTGATTGCTGAGTTTGCCTCCGGTTTTCACTTCGCATACAATATCGGTTTCAGTAGTTTCAAGCACTTCAAGTACAATTTTTCCATCATCTATAAGGATAGTTCCGCCGACTTCCATTTGAGAAGGCAGTTCCTTATATGTAATTGAAACAATGCTTCCGTCACCTTCGATGTCATTTGTTGTAAGAGTGAATTTATCGCCTACATCAACAGTAACGCTTCCGGATTTAAAGTTTTCGATACGAATTTCCGGACCTCTCGTATCAAGCATAACCGCCGCGGGAATTCCGAGACGGTCGCGTACTCTGCGGAACATCTCAATAGCTTCTTTGTGCGATTCATGCGTACCGTGGGAGAAGTTGAAGCGTGCGACATTCATTCCCGAAAGCAGCATTTCCTCAAGAGTTGTTTCATTAGTGCTTGCCGGTCCCAAGGTGCATACGATTTTGGTCTTTTTCATATAATTATCCTTT
>CALWTV010000187.1 GCA_944384555.1 uncultured Clostridia bacterium
CAAACAGGATTTTAATATTTTCATATCGTTTGCCGGAAACTTCGCTTATGGCGCGGTTCATTGCTTCGCCCGGGAGCATGGCAACGCCGCCTTTGAACTGAATCCAAATTCCGAGTGCCAAAACGAAGCAACCCAAAGCCATCCACAAAAACTGTGCAAAATAGGTATTCACCTGAATGCCGTCAATCAGCTTGCAGGAGAAGTCGGTCATATAACCGTAGACAAGCGCCAGAACCGTCTGAATAATAATTTCGACCGGTTTGCATTTTTTTCGAAGCAAAAGAACCTGCACCGAAACCTGGAGCAAACTCCAAATATTCAGCCACCAGCCAAAGGTTAAAGCGTGATTGACAATCGACACCGAGTAAGGCACCGCCGCAACCGGTGAAGTGCCGAGTCCCGCTTTTGTGGACAGCGCCACACCCATAGAGGCGATAAACAGCCCTACCAAAAATAACGCGTAATTCTTAATTGTTTGTTGCATTGTTTGCTTCATATTTTCTATTCGCCTTCTTACATAAAATCTACCAAATTACATTTTTTCAGTATTTAAAGACCTCTTTTGTTGGGAAAGTACTTTTTCACACAAAAAGAAAACACCGTTGCAAAACAACAGTGTTTTCGTTACATTGCACCATTTAAAATTGAATGCGGTTAACGTAATAAAACAGAGAAAAAGAAGTGTCGGGAAAACTAAAATGTTACCCGCGTAAAATACTGAAACTTTTTAATATTTTTCTCTGTTTTGAGAGCAAAGTCAAGAGGACGCCCTTACGCGCACGCCTTACCTGTGCAGACATCTTCCGCGCGGTTTGGGAATTTCTGTTTTAAAATCGGATATGTATAGAATTTGATAAAATTGATATACGGATTCTCCCTGTTATTCCGATATATCTTTCCGCAAGCAAATCATATCTATCAGCTTTACACCATCATCATAAATCGGGTGGTCATAATTATCAGCAAAAAAGTTCTTAATAATATGAGAACGGCTAAAGCCGCACTTTTCATAAAATGGGATTGTTGATGGGCTGTCACCCGTTCCGACCTGCAATATCGAATAATCGCCCTTATATTTTTTGATAATAAACTCTATCAATGCTTTACCGTAGCCCTTACCATGAAACTGTGGGTCTGTGGCAATGTTTTTTATTTCAAGCACTCCGCCGCCGATATCTAAAACAACACATTCTGCCTTGACTCCATCATCCTCTAAAACATACATTGTCCCATTTGTAAGATATCGGTCTATCATATTTTCCTGTTCATCTGCCAATAATAGCAAATTAAGATATTTCTTTTTATTTTCTTTTACCTCTTTAATATCCATAATCCTCAGTTTGTAAACAGCGTATAATTCCTAATTTCATATATCTATTTATACTTATAAATTTTTAGATAATCTTATGGGCAATCATAATTGAAATTGCTCGTTCATTTTATTAATTATGCAATTTTTATGACTTTGAAAATTTTCTTATATTATAATATTTTTACCTTGCGTATATTTCAAGGGAGGGGAGGGAACTGGAAGTTACTAAATTCCTTTAATTAAAAACATCTCCATTGGCTGCTCATACCCAGGAATATCTATAATAAATCCGCCGCAGTCTTTATATCCTAATTTTCTATAAAAATGCTGTGCTTCTTCATCAACTTGTGTAGATATTAAAAGCATACCATATCCTTGTGACTTCATATCATTTTCCCAATGCTCCATAAGTTTTCTTCCATACCCTTTGCCTTGATAATTCCACTCCACAAATAACATTGTACAAAATGGTGTATTATCCCAAAAAAGATTATATCTTAATAATCCTATTGGTTTATTGTCATCTAATAAAACATATCCTCTTTTATCACGAATTTTATTCTCAAATTCTTGCTCTGGTAAATGTCTGTCAAGACTATACCAAAATTCTTTATCTTCCAATGAAACATATCTAATTTCTATCATCTATTTCACCTTAGCAAATTCTAATATACATTTCTATTTTTAAAAAATGGACAATCCTATTTTAAGGGACTGCCCATTTTTTTACGTTAATTATGCAATTTTTATGACTCTGCACCGATTTTTACATCCATTGGTGTAAAATTCGAGATTTTCAGAAAATGAAGTAGATCACATTTTGCCGCCCAAAACGGTACATCTTAATAGAGTTTTGCGCCTGCCGGAATGTGGTCGTCAACCATAAGAAGATGGAGCTTTTCTTCGCCTTCCTCGTGATGTACAGCACTTATCAGCATACCGCATGAGTCAATACCCATCATCGGTCTCGGAGGAAGATTGGTAATAGCAATACAAGTCTTTCCAACGAGGTCTTCCGGTTCATAATAAGCGTGAATACCGCTTAAAATAGTTCTGTTTTCTCCTGTGCCGTCATCTAAAGTGAATTTGAGCAGCTTTTTAGACTTCGGAACGGCTTCACAAGCGAGAACTTTTACTGCTCTGAAATCTGATTTGGAGAATGTCTCAAAATCAACAAAATCTTTGAATAAAGGCTCAATTTCAACTTTTGAAAAATCAATCTTTTCTGGTTCTGCTTTAGGCGCTTCATCAACTTTAGGTTCATTGTCAGCCTTAGGTTCATTAAAACTTGCGTTATTTTCCTTCTTTGCCTCGCCGCCTATCGGTTTCATGGTGGGGAAGAGAAGAACGTCACGGATAGAAGCGGCATTTGTAAAGAGCATTACAAGTCTGTCGATACCGATTCCAAGACCACCTGTCGGAGGCATACCGTATTCAAGCGCGGTGAGGAAATCTTCGTCAACGTCTCCGGCTTCATCATTTCCGGCTGCCTTTAAAGCTGCTTGATGTTCAAAACGTTGGCGCTGGTCAATCGGGTCATTGAGCTCAGAGAATGCGTTAGCGTGTTCTCTGCCGATAATGAACAGCTCAAAACGCTCGGTAAGCAGAGGATTTGAGGGCATTTTTTTAGCAAGTGGGGAGATGTCAACAGGATGATTCATTACGAATGTAGGCTGAATAAGTGTAGCCTCAACATAATGTTCAAAGAAACAGTCGAGAATATCGCCGATTCCGTGATGATTTTCAAATTCAATATTATGCGCTTTAGCGATTTCTCTCGCTTTTTCGATAGTATCAATTTCATTGAAATCAACGCCGGATTTTTCCTTTACCGCATCAATCATTGAAATTCTTGTAAACGGTTTTTCGAGGTCAATTTCTATATTATTGTAAGTTACAACAGCGGTTCCGAGAACTTTTTTAGCTACTGTACGTATCAATTCTTCGGTTAAATCCATCATGCCGTTGTAATCAGTGTATGCCTGATAAAGTTCAAGCAGAGTAAATTCCGGATTGTGTCTGGTATCCATACCTTCATTGCGGAATACACGACCGATTTCATATACACGGTCGAAACCGCCTACAATAAGTCTCTTGAGGTGAAGCTCAAGCGCAATGCGCAGATACATGTCAATGTCAAGAGTATTGTGGTGAGTTATAAAAGGTCTTGCAGTCGCTCCGCCGGCAGAGGAATGAAGAATCGGGGTCTCAACTTCAAGGAATCCGCGGTTTTCAAGATATGAGCGAATTTCAGTAATGATTTTTGAGCGTTTTACGAACACATCTTTAACTTCGGGATTTACGATAAGGTCAACATAACGCTGACGGTAACGCATATCGGTATCTTTAAGTCCGTGGAATTTTTCCGGCAGAGGAAGAAGTGACTTTGAAAGAAGCTCCATTGCCTGAGCGTGTATGGAAATTTCACCTCTGCGAGTGCGGAATACAAAGCCGGTAAGCCCGATAATGTCACCGATATCCCATTTTTTATATTGTTCAAATGTATCCTCACCGACATCATTTATGCGGATATAACACTGTATGCGTCCTTTTGAGTCAGCGATATCAATAAAGTTTGCCTTACCCATATCGCGGCGGCTCATAATTCTGCCGGCAATTTTAACAGTTTTGTTTTCGTATTCATCGAATTTAGATATAATATCGGCAGAATAAGCGTCAAAATCAAATTTTACTTTTTCAAAAGGATTCATTCCGGCTGCCTGTAATGACTCAAGTTTTTCACGGCGAATCCGCAGTACTTCACTTAAATTTTCTTCTGTCTGATTTAATTCATTTTCGGTGATGTTTTCGTTCATATTGTTACTCCGATTTTCATTTTTTTATAAATATAGACGTGTAATAGCTTAAGCTATTAAGCCTTTGTACGGCTGACTTCGAGAATTTTAAACTTTATTTCACCCTTAGGGGTTTCAACAGTCACTTCTTCACCGATTTTTGCGCCGATAATCGCGCGTCCTATCGGGGACTGGTCTGAAATTTTACCGTTTGCGGGGTCAGCTTCATTTGAACCTACAAGACTGTATTCAACTTCTTCTTCAAAATCGAAATCATACATTTTAACGGTTGTTCCTACGTTTACAACGCCTGCTTGAACCTGAGATTCATCTATAATTTTTGCGTTAAGTATAAGTCTTTCAAGTTCGTTGATACGAAATTCAGTTTTAGCTTGTTCGTTTTTAGCTTCATCATATTCGCTGTTTTCGGACAAGTCTCCGAAACCGCGCGCTTCCTTAAGTCTTTCCTTAACTTCCTCACGCTTAGTATTTTTTAAATAATCGAGCTCATCAACAAGACTTTGATAGCCTTCTTTGGTATAAATTTGCTCTGCCATTGGTCTGTACCGTGTCCTTTCAATTAATCGTATTGATATTTATTATATTATTTCTGAAATAAACTTTTATTACACATTTAAAATAAAAACTTAAGCAGCACTTTCGTTATTTTGATTGTTGTTAAGCACTTCTACTGCGGCAGCAATCTGATTGTCTTCTTCGTCAGTAATTTTATAAATATTTTTTTCTTTGAGACTTTCGTCAAGTTCGACTTCGACATCGGGTATTACGCCGATTCCCTCATAGTTATCAGAAAATGGCGGGTTATACATCTGATAAGATACACTGAGTCCTGAACCATCCGGCAGTCCGATGATTTGCTGCATTGTTCCTTTGCCATATGTGACTGTTCCGACTAAAGTTGCTTTGTTGTAGTCTTTAAGAGCACTTGCGAATAATTCACCTGCGCTGGCAGTACTTTCATTGATAAGAACAGCCATTGGAATATCAATGCATTCTGCATCAGAAGAAATAGACGATTCTTTTCCGGAACGGTCTACCATTCTGATAATCGGACCTTCAGGGAGAAGATAATCGAGAACAGAAGTAATAGCGCCGAGTTCTCCTCCGGGATTGTATCTTATATCAATCACAAGACGGGTAGAACCGAGCGCAGTCAGCTCATCAACTGCTGCAAAGAACTGTTCCGGTGTTTTTTTATCGAATGACATTATTTTAATTATTCCGACTGTTGGGTCAAGTGCGTATTGACGGTAAGTTACTGTTTGTTCAGAAACATATCCTCTCGGAATATTAAAATCAACTTCTTCTTCATAGTTTTGTCCGCGTCTTACAGTGAATACCGCAGATGTTCCGGCTTCACCTTGAAGTTTGTTCACTGCGGAATAATAACCCAAATCATATACGCTTTCCTTATCTTCTCCAACGTATACAATAAGGTCGCCGGGCATAATACCGGCTTCGAGAGCGGGAGAATCGGGCATAACGTTTACTATTTCAATTGCGTTATAATCGGTATTATAAATTACATGAACGCCGATTCCCTGCATTTCCCCGTTAGTATCGCTCATCATTTCTTCAAATTGTTCGGCAGTAAAATAGTTTGCGTATTTATCGCCGGTTCCATACACATATCCGGCAATGATTCCATCGCTCAATTTCTGTTCGTCGATTTCATTTATATAAAGAGAGCGGAACAAACTGTCAACATATGCCAGTTTATCATATGACTGTACCGGAGCATTGAGAGCGTCCAGTTTTTTCTGATATTTATTGTTTACAGATAGATATGTTATCTGAAACGAGACGAGCGCGGCAAGCAGCATCAGTACCACGGACGCACCTATTGAAATTTTCTTATGCAAAGAAATTCGCTCCTTTTTTCATACTTTATACTAAGGTTTGTTTACGTATCCGAGAGGGTCAACTCGGGTACCGTTGATACGTACTTCAAAGTGCAAATGATATCCGAATGAGTAGCCTGTTGTTCCGACTTTACCTATCTGCTGTCCTTTGGAGACTGTGTCGCCTACTGATACCGAAATAGAATTACAGTGTGCGTACAAAGTGGATTGTCCGCCGCCGTGGTCGATAAGTATATAGTTTCCATAGCTGTAATGATATTCTGCTTTTAATACAGTACCTGCATTAGCGGCATAAATTGCGGTGTTGACAGGGGCAGGAATGTCGAGCGCGCCGTGGCTTTCTGTAATTCCGTTTAATGTTCTGACGCCGAAATAAGATGAGATTCTGTTGCATGAAAGCGGGAGCGGCCAGCCAAATACACCGCCAACGTATTCTTTTTTCTGTTTTTCCTGTAATTCTTTCAGATAATTAGCAAGTTGTTGGTCAAGTTCAGCTTCTTTTTGCTGATTTTCTTGATAAGCTTGAAGGGAAGCAGCCTCGTCAGCAGCAAGCGCATTTATATAACTTTCGCATTCAGCTGCTAACTTTTCATAACTTGCCTTTTCACTTTCAAGATTTTTTTTAGCTTCTTCCTGCATTTGAATGGACACATTTAATTCTTCAACAGCTTTTTCAAGGTCAGCCTGTTCCTGTTTATATTGATTTGAGAGCATACGGTCATATTCAAGAATATTGCTTATCCACTCAATGCGCGAAAAAAAGTCCGACATTGACTCGGCACCGAGAATCATTTCAATATAGCTTACGTCCCCTTCTTCGTATGCGAATCGCACACGCTCGGCAAATTTAACTTTTAAATCCTCAATTTCGGCTTTTTTTGTTTCAATTTCAGCTTCTTTTTCAGTTATATTTTTATCAAGTTCGATAAGCATATTGTCAAGTTTATCAATTTTTAACTGCATGGAGGTAACAGCTTGATCGAGAGTGGTTTTATAAGCGATTTGGTCCGCTTTGTCATCTCGTATTGACTGAAGTTCACCTAAAATACGGTTTTGTTCATCTTCGAGCTTTTTTATATCATCTTCATATTTTTGAACTGTTGCGTCAGTAACTTTAGCAGCTGCTTCAACATGTTCTGAGATAGCTGTCATAAAAATTGTTCCAACACATAGAACTGCCGCGATTGAGGCAGCAATTACTTTTACCGTTGTTTTTTTATTTTGCATAACGGATAAATCCCCCTTTAAGACTTAAGATATTTGCTAAGTGACAGACAACTTCCGATTATACCGGTCAAAATGCCGATACCGACAAAACCGATAAATACAAAAAGTTTTATATCGTCAAACATTATTACATTAATCATTTTCATCTGAGTTGTGACCATTTTTTCTATATAGGTATATGCATACCATTCTATAAAAAATCCGAGAACACTGGAAATAATTCCGATTATAATACCTTCAAAAACAAACGGCAGCGTGATAAACCACCCTGTGGCGCCTACGTATCTCATTACGGTAATTTCATGTCTTCTGGAATATACCGCCAATTTAATTGTATTAATGATAACAAACAGGCTTACTATAAGAAGTATTGCCAAAAACCATATAAATACAATAATAATTCCGTTTTTGAATGATTCAAGCTGCATTGCGAGGTCAAGGCGGTCATATACTTTTCGCACGCCTTCTATCTGGTTAATTTCATAGCTTACATTCTGCGGATTATCAGAATAATACACTGTGAATTTTTCAGATAGAGGATTGTAATCATCTAAAATTTCACTAACATCAAGGTTCATTGAATTTTCTACTTGTTCAAGCCCCTCTTCATTTGTGGTTCTAATTACTTTAGTAACATCTGGTATTGATTTAAGTTGGTTTTCTATTGAAACGATTTCTTCTTCTTCTAAGTCAAGTTCAAGAAATACGCTGATTTCGTTAAGCAGCCCGAGTTTTTCAAGATTAACATCTATGTTATATACAAGCAGGGAAAAGCCTCCGAGAACGATAAGGCAGCTCATAAGGACAGTAATCGAGGCAAATGACATTACACCGTTACGCCATAATCCCTTAAAGCTCTGACCTATGAAATATGTAAGACTGTAATGCTTCATTCTTCAAACATACCTCCGACACGGTCTTCAATGATTTCACCGTCTTTGAGGGTTACAACGCGCTGCTGATAATAGTCAACTAGACTTTTTTCATGAGTAACAACGATTACGGTTTTTCCAAGTTTATTAATTTTTAAAAGTAAATTCATAATTTCAAGGCTCATTTTAGGGTCGATATTTCCGGTAGGCTCGTCCGCGATTATTATTTTAGGATTGTTTGCTAAAGCGCGCGCCAAAGCCACACGCTGCTGCTCACCACCTGAAAGTTCTCTTGGGAAATTGTGTATTTTGTCCAATAAATTCACAGTGTTTAAAATAGCCGGCACACGTTTTTTTATCATTCTTGGAGAAGTTCCGATTACACGCATTGCAAAAGCAACATTTTCGTATACGGTTTTATTCTGAAAAAGTCGGAAGTCCTGAAAAACCACTCCAAGCTGGCGACGGTAATACGGTACTTTAAAATTCGACATTCTTGACAAATTGAATTCATTTACCATAAGCCTGCCGGACGAAGCTTTTTCTTCTCTGAGAAGCAATTTCATTAAAGTTGTTTTACCTGCACCGCTGTGACCTACAATAAACACAAATTCTCCGTCATCGACGTGAAGTGTGACATCGTGAAGTGCGACAGTCCCATTGGGATATGCTTTTCTAACTTTTTTAAAATCAATCATATTAATTATTTGCCTTTTTGATAATTCTTAGCATTTTGTCAAATCGTCATAAAAACAGGCGATTCAAGCTTCGATTTTTATGTATATACTTCAAAAGTAGTTTTGGAAATATATTAATAAAACAATGCGGAGTTGTTCCTTTTAAAAGTATTGTAGGGATAGCATACGCAAAATGCGACATGCTTTCCCCACAAAAATTGAAATGATGTTATGTTTTAGAATTTTACCGGTTTAGAGGTAAGATATCTTTTAACCATAAGAGCGACTTTGAAAGTGATAGCGTGGTCGAATTCGCGCAAATCAAGACCGGTTAATTTTCTGATTTTTTCAAGCCGGTATACAAGGGTATTGCGGTGAACGAACAATTTTCTTGAAGTTTCGGACACATTAAGATTATTTTCAAAGAAACATTGAATGGTCATAAGAGTTTCACGGTCAAGTGATTCAAGCGAACCGTTTTTAAATACTTCCTGCAAGAACATTTCGCATAAAGTTGTAGGAAGCTGATAAATAAGTCTGCCGATACCGAGGTTTTCGTAGCTGATGATATTTTTTTCAGTATCAAATACCTTGCCGACTTCAAGAGCGACCTGAGCTTCTTTGTAAGAACGTGCCAAATCTTTTATGTTGTCAACAGCGGTACCTATACCGATTGCGACTTTGGTATAGAATTCAGAATTTAGGGTATCAGCGATAGTTTCAGCAACTTTTTCGATTTCTTTTACATCTAAATTCGATTTAATTTCCTTAACCAAAACGATATCCTGTTCGCCCACACTTATAACGTAATCTTTGTTTTTGTCCGGGAACATATTGGATACCATATCGAAGGGAAGCATCTCATTTTTTCCGTAGAATTTGATTAAGAATACGACGCGAACTTCTTCGGAATTGAAGCGAAGTTCCTTGCTTTTTATATAAATATCACTTGGGAGAATGTTATCGAGAATGATATTTTTAATAAAAGAGCTTTTGTCATATTTTTCATCATAGAGATTTTTGATATTAGAAAGAGAAATTGATAATATGGTAGCGGTTCTTTCGGCGGTTTTATCTTCGCCCTCCACGAAAATCGTATATTCCGACTTTGACCCTGTTCCAATGGGACGGTAGGTATAACCACCGCTGGTAACGGTTTCAGAGGTGTAAGCCAGTTCGTCGCGCACCCCCTGTCTCATTTCACCTATTTTAACGAGCTCGCTGCACGCAATGATAACGCCGTTGTCATCGATAACTCCAATGACCCTGTCAACGGCATCTCTCATCTGGTGAATTATTCCCTGAAACAAACGGTTAGACATACGGTGACTCCTTTCAAAAATCCAAGCATCATAAATTAATTAAGTTTGAGATAATTTTACAAAATAATAATATAAGGGACATACAGAGCGCACTGCATGAAAAAAGCGTTCTGCGAAAAGTCCAAAATCTACAGCATTGTATATACTATACTATATTTTACACGATTATTTGTATTTTTTCAATAGTAAAATAAATATTTTTTATAAAAATCAAATCATTTTTATAGTATAAATTATCGCAATCACCAAATACGATGCTACGAGAGCCAAAGTTATATATGCTGCGATGTTAAGTGATACAAAAGCTACTACGGCTTCAACTGTCAGAACTGCGGCTGTCACTGCAAATATATACCAGTCATCGGTGCTATCAAGCAGTGCAAGAGGAGACTTTTTACCTGATTTTTCGATAAGAGCGAATATCAGGATTATAACTGCTACGATAATTGCTACAACACGAGCGGCGATTGATACCGCGTTGCTTGCTGAACAGAAAGATCCAACTACGAAAAATTGAGAAATAAACATTGAGCCGGCAGAAAAAAGCGAGTATTTAAAGAATGTGCGTGAATACAGGTGATATACGAAATAGAGCACTGTAAGCACGATTAATGCGAGAATCAACTTAGTGGTTGTCATATGCTTGTACAGAAGACAAACACCGAGCATAGTCAGCATTGATGAAAAAATCATTGCTGGGGTAACAGGAAACAAAGAGGTATTGATTTTTTTTACTTTTGATATTATTAAGTAAACAGCAGCTGCCACTGTTAAGGCTGCGGCGATTATAGTGAGTACCGGCAAAACTTTGAACACAAAATTATATGTACGTGAGGACTCGTTATTTATGTAAGTTAAAAATGAAATTGCGATTATATCAAGTCCCAGTATAGTTAAAAGACGATACTTTACCGTATTTTTATGTTTTGCAAGAATTTCTTTCTGCTTGGCCTTTTCAATAGCCCTAAGCTCCGCTCTTTTTTGCTTATTAGAATTCACTTCCATTTTTATCCGCATACATATAAAAATTTGCGGATTGCTCCTTTCTCTTTTCCGAATATATTTTAAAAATAATTAAAAACAGACAAATTGTTGTATAAATAAAACCTCTTTTAAAAACGCATTATTTCACTACATAAATATTAAAACTGAAAAAGCTAAAAATTTTTTAATTCAAAATAATTCAAAAAATCAGAAAATCTCAAAATTTTTCAAACTCGTATGACAGACATGCCAATACAAAAGAAGATGCGGTTTCGGTTCTTAAGATTCTTTTTCCGAGTCCCGCAAGTTTCATTCCGAGCTGACGCGCTGTTTCTGTTTCGTCAAGGCTAAATCCGCCTTCTGAACCGATTACAATAGAGATTGTATCAGGCGCATAATTGCTATATTCTCTGCATATATCACGAAGTGCTATTGTGTCGTCACCTTCATAGCAAAATATAGGCAAATCGGTTTTTGAGGCATTTAAAACAGCGTCTTTAAAATTAACAGGCGTGCGTATTTCCGGAATAATACCTCTGCCGCATTGTTTTGCGGCTTCTTCTGCGATTTTTTGCCAGCGTAAGAGTTTTTTTGAAACAGAATCCGGAGGGATTTTTGCGATACAGTGTTCCGATGAAAAAAATGTTATAGAATGTACGCCGCATTCAACGGCTTTCTGCACAATTATATCAGATTTTTCACCTTTAGGAACAGCCTGATAGAGGTCAACGAAATAATTCGGTTCAGTATCGGAATTTGCCTCGGAAACTACCCGCAAAGTAACCGTATCCGAATCGATTTTTTCGATTGTACAAATATATTCTGTTTTCTGCATATCGCAAACAGTGATTTTATCGCCTTCTGCCATTCTGAGTGAGCGTGATATATGGCGTGCGTCATCGCCGGATATGGTAATTTTTTTTAATTCGCCTAAATCGGCAACGGCATTTTTTCTTATAAAGAACCTCGGCATGATATCACTCCATGAAAATACTTAGTTGAGAAATTTATAAAAATTCGATTTTATTTGCGATAAAAAAGCGCGGTATAGAATAATTTCCGTCTTACCGTAATATTATACTATATCTGCGCTGATTTGTCAAATTGTTTTGCGCATAAAATACATTAAATGCAATAGAAAATATTTGAAAAAACGGATATTTGTCAAAATTTATAATGATTATGTGTGAGCTGCTTTTATAGTTTTATAAAGTTACTGTGAGAGCACACCAGCCATTTTCATGAATTTCGTCTGCTTTTTTGAGATTATACTGTTCAAGTACATTTTTAACTTCGTCGGCGCGCTGGTCAATTATTCCGGATACAATTAGTTTTGTATTTTTATTCATAAATTTAGATATATTCGGAGTCATTCTAATTATGATATCAGCTACGATATTCGCGGTGATTACATCATATCCGCCATCTATAACAGGTACATCGGCAAGCAAATCAGACACTTCGCAGGTAACATTTGAGATATCATTATCTTTAACATTTTCACGAGCAACTCTAACGGCAACGGGGTCTATATCGTAAGCGAAACATTTGTCAGCGCCGAGTTTTGACGCACAGATTGCGAGAATGCCGCTGCCGCAGCCGACATCAAGCATTTTTGTACTGCTGTTCACATATTTTTCGAGTAATGCCGCGCAAAGACGGGTTGTTTCATGAGTACCGGTACCGAATGCCATGCCGGGGTCCATTTTTACTATAATTTCATTTTCAGCGGCATCGTATTTTTCCCACATCGGAACGATAACAAGGCGTTCACCGATTTTAATCGGTTTGTAATACTGTTTCCATGAATTAGCCCAATCATCTTCACAAAGCCCTATCAATTCTGTTGTTGTATGAATTCCAAGAGCGGTAAATCTTTCGTTCAAATATGAGGTGTAATATTCAAGCGGCTTTTCGTTGGGAACATATATCGATACTGATACATGAGTTCTGTCGGCGTTAAGTACCTGTTCATCGATTAAATCGCCGTATACGCCATCAAGTTCACTTTCAACGTCACTGTAATCCTCTATCATCAAACCGTTGTCAAGCATACCCATAACTGCGCATATATTGTCAAGATTTTCGGTTTTTCCGGTTACTTTTATCTGTATCCACTTTTTTTCATCTTCCATTTTATTTCATGCGCCTCCTTTTATTTTTCGTCTGATTCTTAATTATCACATATTCAGAAAAGATTATTTATCTTTATTAAACCAATTTTTGAAGAAACTATCTTTTTTTACATTGTTAGTATTTCCGCAGCTTTTTTCAAATGAACGCAGAATATCCTTTTGTTCTCTTGAAAGGTTTTTCGGAACTTCCACAACAACTGTAAATATCAAATCGCCCTTGCGCCGTGAGTTGACGTTTTGAATACCTTTTCCCTTGAGAGTAAATGAAGTTCCGGTTTGAGTACCTTCTGGAATTTCATATTTCTGACTTGAACCATCGAGCATAGGAACGTCTATTTCGGCACCTAAAGATGCTTCAACAAAGGTTATCGGCACTTCGCAGTAAACGTTGTCTCCATCACGCTCAAAGAGGGAATGACGGCGCACTGATACCGCAATTGCGAGATCTCCCGCGCTTCCTCCGTTTCTGCCCTCGTTGCCTTCACCTCTCAGAATTATGCGCTGACCGTCATCAATTCCCGCCGGAATTGTTACGTCAAGCTTCTTTGAAATTTTAACATATCCTTTTCCTTTACAGCCAGAACACGGATTTTTAATGTGTTTACCCGAACCGCCGCAGCTGTCGCACGTACGAGTGGTTTGCATCATTCCAAGAGGCGTTCTTTGCTGAACCCTTACCTGACCTGTACCTCCGCATACTGAACAGGTTTCAACGGAACTGCCTTTTTCAGCACCAGTTCCACCGCAGTCTGAACATTTTTGTATACGGTTATATGCAACTTCTTTTTTACATCCGAATACCGCTTCTTCAAACGATAAGCTAATTCTAACTCCGATATCCTCGCCTCTTACCGGACCGTTGCGCCTTGATGAACCGCCTCCTCCAAAGAAACTTGAAAAGATATCGGAAATATCTTCAAATCCGCCAAAACCTCCGCCGAAATCTCCGAATCCACCGAAACCGCCTGCATTCGGGTCAACGCCAGCAAATCCATATTGGTCATATCTTGCCTTTTTTTCGGGGTCAGACAATACGGCATAAGCCTCATTTGCCTCTTTAAATTTAACTTCCGCCTCTGGATTATTTGGGTTCATATCGGGGTGATATTTTTTTGCCATGTGACGGTAAGCTTTTTTTATTTCATCGTCGCTCGCGCCTTTTTGCAGACCGAGCACCTCATAATAATCACGCTTATTTTCTGCCATATTAATTCCTTCTTAAAAATTCATATTAGAATCGCAATCCAAACGATTAACAGATAATTTAGCTTAAAAAATTAAATAATTTTCCTCAAAATTATTTTAGTATAAAATTCTCTAACCTAATAATTATACCTCAAATCATTTGAAAAGTGAAGTAAAACCAAATAAATTTTACAATTATATATAAATAGGGGGACTTGTTAAAAGCCCCCCTTTCCGAAAATTGCCGGTTATATATTATTTATCAGTCTTGTCTTCGTAATCGGCGTTGTAGTAATTGCCGCCCTGCTGTCCCTGAGCTCCGGCATTGGGGTCAAATCCCGCGCCTGCGTTAGGATTCTGCGCCTGCGCCTGCTGATAGAGTTTTTCCGAAACTGCATAAAATGCCTTTTCAAGAGCTTCGGTATCCGCTTTAATTGCGTCAGTGTTGCCGCTGCTGATTGTAGAACGCAGCTTTTCTACTGCGGCTTCAATCGACTGCTTTTCTTCTGCGGTTACTTTATCTCCGAGTTCGCCTAAAGTTTTTTCGCTCTGGAATATGAGATTTTCCGCACGGTTCTTGATTTCAACAGCTTCTTTCTGCTTTTTGTCTTCTTCTGCGAATTTTTCCGCGTCTTTTACTGCACGGTCGATATCTTCCTTGCTCATATTTGTTGAGGAAGTGATTGTAATGTGCTGTTCTCTGCCTGTACCCTTATCTTTTGCGGTTACGTTTACGATACCGTTTGCGTCTATATCGAAAGTAACTTCTATCTGAGGTACACCTCTTGGAGCCGCGGGAATTCCGTCAAGTGAGAATCTGCCGAGAGTGGTGTTTCCGGCTGCCATGTCACGTTCACCCTGAAGAACGTGAATTTCAACAGAAGTCTGACCGTCTGCCGCAGTTGAATATACCTGACTCTTTTTAACCGGAATTGTGGTGTTTCTGTCGATAATTCTGTTAAATACACCGCCGAGTGTTTCGATACCGAGTGAAAGCGGAGTTACGTCAAGGAGAAGCAGGTCTTTTACATCGCCGCCGAGTACGCCGCCCTGAATTGCCGCACCGACTGCAACACATTCATCGGGGTTAATGCCCTTGAACGGTTCTTTGCCGATAAAGTTTTTGATTGCTTCCTGAACTGCGGGAATTCTGGTTGAACCGCCGACTAAAAGCACCTTGTCTATCTGAGATGCGGTAAGTCCTGCGTCAGCAAGTACCTGTTTTGTCGGACCCATTGTAGCGTTTACGAGGTCTGCGGTAAGTTCATTGAATTTTGCACGTGTGAGAGTAGCGTCAAAATGTTTAGGACCTGATGCGTCAGCAGTGATGAACGGCAGATTGATGTTTGAAGATGCAACGCCTGAAAGCTCGATTTTAGCTTTTTCAGCGGCTTCTTTTAATCTCTGGAGCGCCATCTTGTCTTTTCTTAAATCAATGCCGCCGTTTTCAGCCATGAACTGATTTGCAATCCAGTCAATTATTCTCTGGTCGAAGTCGTCACCGCCGAGTCTATTGTTTCCGGCTGTTGCGAGAACTTCAAATACGCCGTCATCGATTTCGAGCAATGATACATCGAATGTACCGCCGCCGAGGTCGTAAATCATTATTTTCTGATTGTTTTCTTTGTCCATGCCGTAAGCGAGAGCTGCTGCGGTAGGTTCGTTTATGATACGCATAACTTCAAGACCAGCAATTTTACCTGCGTCTTTTGTTGCCTGACGCTGAGCGTCGGAGAAGTAAGCGGGGACTGTGATAACTGCCTGAGATACGGTTGTTCCGAGATATGCTTCCGCGTCTGATTTAAGCTTTTGCAGAATCATAGCAGAAATTTCTTGAGGTGTGTAATCCTTGCCGTCAATTGTTACTTTATGATTTGTACCCATTTTACGCTTGATTGACATAATTGTGCGGTCGGGGTTTGTAATGCTCTGACGTTTTGCGACCTGACCTACCATACGTTCACCGGTCTTTGAAAAAGCAACTACGGAAGGAGTTGTTCTCGCGCCTTCGGGATTCGGGATAACGACGGGTTCGCCGCCTTCAAATACCGCTACGCATGAGTTTGTAGTACCTAAATCTATACCAATAATCTTTCCCATAATATATATCTCCTTTATAGTTTTATCGTATTTTTAAGAAAATTAATAAGTGTGATTTTTTATAAAAAACAAGTATTTTTAAGAAATTTAATTTGCTACCTGAACCATGGCAAAGCGGATTACTTTATCGCCGCGCATATATCCTTTTTGGAATACGGCAACTATTTCGCCTTCGCCGTGTTCTTCATCTTCTATGTGCATTACTGCGTTGTGGATATTCGGGTCAAATTTTTCACCGACTTCACCGACTTGTGTAACACCCAACTTGGATAAAATATCGGGAACGGTTTTGAGCATAAGCTCAACACCTTCTGCAACTTTATCTGATTCCTTGAACTGTGCGGCGCGTTCAATATTATCAATCATCGGAAGAAGTACATTGAGTGAATCGGAATAAGCATTGCTGTATATTTCGTCTTTTTCCTTTGCACTTCTTTTTCTGAAATTATCGTACTCTGCCGCAACTCTTAAATATTTATCATCTGACTCAGCCAGTTTTTTTTCAGTTTCCTCAAGCTTTTTATTTGCCTCTGCAAGAGCGGCACTTAGTTTTTTGTTGTCATCTTTAAGCTGTTTGTCTGCTTTTTTATCTTTTTTATTATCCTTTGTGTCTTTGTTGCTTTCTTTTTTATCCTCTGTTTCAGCTGCGGCGGTATCTTTTTCCGCGTTTTCTTCGGGAGCGGATTTGATATCGGTTTCCTCAGCCTTTTCAGTTTTTATCTTTTCGTCCATTATTTATACCAAAAATTCCTTTCACAATTATTTTGAATCTCTATATCATTCGGAATTATTTTCATTTAAATTGCCTTGATTACTTTGACCTTCGGGAAGGGAATTATTATTTATAAGCTCGTTTACGCTGCCGGATAAGCTGTCTATCATTGTGATTACCTTTGAATAATCCATGCGGCACGGACCGATAATTCCGATAGCACCGACTACTTTTCCGTTTCGCTTTACGGCTTTATAAATCAGTGTGGAGTTATCCATTATTTTCACAGAATTTTCACTTCCGATATATACCTTAACCGAATCGTCATCGGAATTTGTATCGGAGAACAATTTCATTACGTCATCGCCGTTTTCGAACATTGCGATTAATTCTTTCAGCCTTCCGATATCGTAATATTCAGGATATTCGAGAAGCCGATTGACGCCTTCAAATTTAAGTCCTCCTCCATCGAATTGAGTAAGTGTTTCATATATACTCTTTATTATCGGTGAAACAAGCATTTCCGCACTGCCCATACGGCGTTCCATTTCCATTATTATAGGCAATGTTATACTTTCTGCTGTAACGAGAGTAACACAATCATTAAGCACTATGCCCAAAC
>CALWTV010000188.1 GCA_944384555.1 uncultured Clostridia bacterium
GGTAATGGGAATGGTGATGTGCGCAGGGATTTGCTCGGTGTATCTTTATTATGGAGCAAGCGGTAAATTCAATGAATTCGGAGAAATTTCCGGACTCGAGGCGGCAATTAAGGAAAAAGCAACTAGAGATTTGGGCACCGCAGTCTATACATCGGCGCAGCCTCTTGATGAAATAATTAAACGCTATATGAGCGGAGAAATAAGTGCGGAAGAAATTATTTTTGAACATATAACATCGGAGTCGAAAGAAGGCTGAATATGGCTGTTTCTGGTATAAGACGAATATTTTTAAACGCACCGGCAGCGGCATTATTTGCCGTTTTAATAATATTGGAGCGCAGCGCTTATCCTATATTATTGCTCGCAGCAGCTTTAGTTCATGAATTCGGACATATTGCGGCCGCATTTTTTGTTGGAGCTAAGATTCGCGGAGGCAGTGTAGGACTTATTGGAATGAATATTTTATATGACTGTGGGTCAATATCGTATGGTAAGGAAATTTTAGTTTGTATGGGCGGTGTGATTTTTAATTCCACTGCATCGATTTTAGCTTTAATTTTTTTTAGGAATGAACTTGGTTTTTTCTTTGCGGTATGTAATATTGCGCTTGCTTTGTTAAATATTATTCCTATAAATATTCTCGATGGAGGAGGGATTGCGAAATGTATTCTGCTTATGCGGTATGACTATGAGCGTGCGGATAGAAAAGCAGATTTTATTTCATTTTTATGTTCGTTTTTACTGTGGATATTCGCGGTATATATTCAGATAAGACTTGAAGGAAATTTATCGCTTCTGATAATTTCCATATATCTAATTTTAACTTCGACAGAAAGATATTTATCTTATTTATACTAAATCCAATTTAATATATAAAAATTTAAAAGAACAGTAGCTAAGAAGTACTGTTCTTTTTGTGTAGTATTAATTGTTTTTTTCTGAGCGAGCTAAATTTTTATCATATGATGATATTGACTTTAGATAGCCTGATGGAAGAACTCCCGTATATTTTTTGAATATCTGCGAAAAGAAACCGGGAGTGCTGAATCCGACTGCGCTTGAAAGCTGAGCAATTTTTATATCACGGTTTTGAATCATTAGATATTTAGCGCGATATATACGATATATGTTTAAGTATTCGGTAAACGAGCGTTCAAAATATTTACGAAAAAGCCGGCAGAAATAACTTTTATTATATGACATTGCGGTTGCGGCGTCATCTGTTGAAATTTGTTCGCTGTGATGTTCTTTTATATAAGTAAAGACTTTTTCAATAAATTCATTTTCCTCATTAGAACTTGAAAGTGCATTAGCTGACGATGAACGATTAAATTGATGAAGTTCAGATAATATTAGGTATAAATACCCAATAACTGAGATAGAACTGCTGTCTGATTGCTTGGAATTTGCCTTATATAAATTTTCCATGATAACTTGTATCTGGGTATTATATTCTGAATCTTTGGGAATAAGGTTTTTGTATTTGAGCATCTCAGTTTTAAGATGAGTAATAAATGAAAAATATTGAGGATAGCGGTTATCATATAATAAATCAAGGTCAAAAATCAAGAGCAAACGACTGAATGAAGGCTGTCTTAAATTAACTTCAATACTGTGCATATCATATGGATTAAATATAATTAAATCTCCTTTTGATGCATGTATCATATCATTATTAATTTTTATTTCAGCACAGCCTTCACGTATCAGTAAGAGTTCAAAATCCTCATGGCAGTGAAGTTCAGTATGGTGCATAATGTCACCGTCAATCCGTTTTTCATCAATCCAGTAAGGCATAACGCCGTTTTCCCTGTCGTAATAATCGATTTCTGTATAAATCGGGAGAGCATTGTAAAAACGGCGGTGATTGTTTGTTACAAGCATGTAGTCATGAACTCTCATTTAATTAATAAACATCTTTCTTTTTAAATTTGTTATTTTAAAACAATTTATTTTGTAAGCTCCTGCATAGAGTTTTTGTAAGCGTCTGCGCGTGATTTAGCTTCATTTTCATCTTTTCCGCTGGCAAGGAAATAAATTTTTACTTTAGGCTCTGTGCCGGATGGACGGATAACCACAACATCACCACATTCAAGCTGATAATAAAGTACGTTGGAACGGGGAAGACCGGTAGAGGTTACATCACCTGTATCAAGATTTGTTATTGTATCTGCGTCATAGTCACGGATTGAAACTACACGGAAGCCGCCGATTGACTTAGGCGGATTTTTGCGCATATTATCCATAAACGCCGCCATTTTTGCGAGTCCGTCAAGACCGTCCATAACGAGATTTGTAACGGATTCATAGTAATAACCGTATTTTTTGTAAAGCTCGTTTAAAGCGTCAATCAGAGTCATGTTTTTGGTTTTATAATAAGCCGCCATTTCACAAATAAGCATTGACGCTACTACCGCATCTTTGTCACGGGCATAAGTGCCTTTAAGATAGCCGTAGCTTTCTTCAAGTCCGAAAATATATGTTCCGTGACCTTCAGCTTCATGCTTTTTAATAACTTCACCGATAAATTTAAATCCAGTCAGTACATTGAAAAGCTCAACGTTATTTTTTTCACAAATTTTAGAAATGAGTTCGCTTGTAACAATTGTTTTTACTGCATATGAATCATCAGCAAGCGTACCGCTGTTTTTTGCCGCAGTAATTATATAATCGAGAAGCAGGGCGCCCATTTGGTTTCCGTTGATTGTGTGGAATTCACCGTCATCGCCTTTTGCCATTACGCCAACACGGTCAGCGTCCGGGTCAGTAGCTACAATAAGGTCACTTCCAACTTCACGCGCGAGTTTTATTCCGAGAACAAAAGCATCAGCAAATTCCGGATTTGGATTTTTAAGAGTGGGGAATGAACCGTCAGGTATCATCTGCTGTTCAACGGTATATAAATTTTTCAGACCGAGTCTGGATAAAATCTGAGGGATAAGAACTCGTCCGGTTCCATGAAGCGGGGTATATACTATTTTAAGTGAATCCGAGACCTTGCGGATTGCGTTTTTATCGACAGCCTGTTCAAGAACACATTCAGTATACGGTTCATCTATATCTTTGCCGATAACGGTAATAAGTCCGTTTGCAACTGCGTTTCCGAAATTCATGGTTTTTACATCGTTGAATATATGTGCTGATGCGATTGCCTTTGCCGCGGTATCCGCATGGTCTGGGGGAAGCTGTGCACCGTCTTCCCAGTATGCTTTATATCCGTTATATTGTTTTGGATTATGAGAAGCGGTTATATTAATTCCGGCAATACAACCCAGCTTACGTATTGCGTAAGAAAGAACCGGAGTGGGACGCATTGAATCAAATATATAAACTTTTATGTTATTTGCTGCAAGAACAGAAGCAGCGCATCTTGCGAACAGTTCAGAGTTTATACGGCTGTCCCATGCGATAACTACGCCTCTTTCAGCGGCATTACCCCCCTCGGATAAAATCAGTTCGGCAATACCTTGTGTTGCGTGCGCAACTGTATAAATATTCATTGTAGCGGTTCCGGCGCACATAATTGAACGCAGACCGGCAGTACCAAAACTCATATAGCCTGAGAAACGCAGTAATATTTCGTCTTTATTATCTTTGATTTCTTCAAGCTCTTTTCTGGTTGCGTCATCAATTTTATTGCTGTTTAGCCACTCGGAATATTCTTTCAATGCATTTTGATAATTTTCATTGTATTCGCTCATAACTGTCCATTCCTTTCATATTCTAAAATTATTTATTTTAACAATGTCAATCATAAAATGAAAGCCATTGTATTTTTCTTTTTAAAATAATTATCTAAAATTAATGATTAAAAGTATAAATTTTTATCTGTCAATTGAAATTTCGCCTGAATTTAGGGTTAAAATGTTTCCATTATCATCTTCAACAATAAGATTTCCGTCATTTGCGACATCTTTAACTGTTGCCTGATAAGCCCCGGATACATTTTTAACTGTAACTTTTTTACCTATAACACGCATATATTCTTTGTATTCGCTGATTATATAATCTGAATTTCCGTCAAGCAAATATCTGTCCCAAAGCATATCAAAATGATTTAAGAAAGCGGCTATAAGTTCAGTTTCGGATTGGGCTATATCTATTTCAGGAGAGCATCTGTCATTATAATTTATGAATTGTTTGCCTTCAGCTTCGGCAGCTTCTTCGATTGAAACCGCTTTATCTTTTATATCAGCAGGATAATCGCCTTTTCTTAAATTAATGCCTACACCTACCACAATATAGTCAGGCTGACCGTTTGCACCGATTGCAGATTCGGAAAGAATGCCGCATAATTTGCGATTTTTCCACAGAATATCATTTGTCCATTTGATATAAGCGTCAATTCCGTAAACGGAACGAATTGCATCTGCGGCGGCAATACCGGCGATTACTGTTAAAAATAACGCACTCTGCGGGTCAATGGTTTCATCGTTATCGAAAATATCGTCTTCACGCAGACATAAACTGAAATATATTCCGGTTTGGGGAGAGAAGAAAGAGCGCCCCATTCTGCCTCTTCCGCTGAGCTGTTTGTGAGCGATTACTACTGTTCTGTCTGGGCAGCCGGCTTTAGCCATTTTAAGAAGTTCTGTATTTGTGGAATCAATTGAATCGAAAATTTCAATAACGCGGTTTTTATGTTCATTCAGCATTAAACGGAGTTCATCTTTATTGATATCGGAAAAGTTATTCATTTTTATTATTGTATGCATCGGTACATTCCGATAACGGTGTAATCCGGTGCAGTTACCTCCAAAAACATTAATAATGCGGGAAAATCTGCGTGTTCAATATCTAATAGTATATCATACCCAAGTTTATCTGAACTGTATGAAATAGGTATAGAATTTATTCTGAGTATATTTGCGCTGACAAATTCAGCGGCGCAAAGAAAATCAGTTAAATTTAGTTCTTTATTTTTCTGTATATTTAAATATTCTTTTGACTGAGTTGATTCTGTGAACGAAAGTAAAATTTCAAAATATTTGATATTTTCATTATAAATATTATCAAATCCGCGCTGGAGAAGTGCATATCTGGTATAATTTTCACCGTCAGTTGAGAGAATATCGCAGCATTGTATAATTTTAAGTTCATACCTCAGTATATGACGATAAAAACCGCCTATTATGCCTTCATTCGATACTGAAATTGGAACAATACAGTAATCAGCGCGTCCATAGCAAACTTCTTCACAGGCGGATAAAAATGTATTGACTGATACGGCAGTACAGTTTATAGATTGATTGAGAGAAAATAATTTATAAGCTTCATCAGTATAATTATTGCTGAGATAGGCAATTTTATTCGGAACGATACCATTATATTTATTATCTGTCTGGTAATTACTAAAATTTATTGAAGTAAAATTTTCATTATCTGATAGAGTTGTTTCCGATAAAAAAAAAAAAAAATCAGATATATTATAATGATAAGACGTTATTTTTTCCAAAGTATTTATACAATAACTGCAAAATTCACATATTTGAATAGATGACAATTCTATTTTTAAGCTGTTTAAATATTGCTTAATTAAATTTGTCAGTAATGTTTTTTTTGAGCCTATTTTTTCAGAAAAATTTTTAACTATCTGATGTACAATAAATATAGACAGCTCATTCAATAAACCAGATTCAATTTTTTTGTTTGAGGTCATATAATTAGAAAGTGCGGTAAAATTGTTATCGAAAATTTCAATAGACACATTAATACCGCCTTTCTTTTTTATTTTTATAAAAATAATATTTTTAATATATTAGTTGAAGTTTTTATTTTGAAAAAGCTGAATAGCTTCAAAAAATATAATTTTATATTTCAAATTTTCTGAAAATTTCGGGCAGTTAATATCAAAAATATAGTATATCCAAGAACAATAGATACTTTTTTAAATATTTTCGAGAATACCAAAACTTTCATTTAAAAATGATTTGAGTTCCTCTGCTGTAAGTCTGCGTTGGCTGAGCAGAGAAAGTGTGTATATTTGCTTTGCAATTTTTTCCGCTTTTTCGTTCTGCGAGTTGTCGAGCAGAGATATAAGTTTCTTGATAAGCGGGTTTGCACAGTTAACGGCAAGCGTAGTATCAACAGGAAATGCTCCAATCGAAGAATCATTTTTCATTGAGTAAAGCTTCATCATATCTTCCATTCTGCGGCTTTCCTCGGAAATATTGAGAATTGCAGGAACAGAAGTATCTTTTAAGATTTCGAATTTTACGTTGAGCTTTTCAACTCCGCTTACTTTTTTGAATAAATCAGCTACCGCAGTATTTTCTTCAATTGCACCGTCATCTTTGAGCGCGCCGGCGATATCGGCATCAACACGTACAAATTTTACACCGTCGCTTTCATGCTCATGCTCAAGCATACCGATAAATGATGCGTCAATAATTTTATCAAGAATTACGACACGTATGCCGGCATTTTCAAACATGGAAATATACTGAGCCTGAGCTACTTTGTCGTTTGTATAGTAAACGGTATTTTCATTTTTCTCTTTGGCGCCTTCGAGATATTCTGGGAGTGTTACATGACTTCCGTCAACAGCTTCAAAGAGAACTGAATTTTTTACTCTGTCATAGAATTTATGGTCACGTATGCAGCCATATTCAACAAATGTTTTTATGTCATTCCACAGACCTTCAAACTTTTCTCGTTCGGTATTGAATATGGAGTTTATTTTATCGGAAACCTTTTTGATTATATGAGCTGAGATTTTAGCTACATAACCGCTGTTTTGAAGGTAACTGCGAGATACGTTAAGGGGAAGTTCGGGGCAGTCAAGCACACCTCGGAGCAATAATAAAAATTCCGGAATAACTTCTTTTATATTATCTGCTACAAATACCTGATTATAGTATAATTTTACCTGACCTTCAAGGCTTTCATACTCGTTCGCGAGGCGCGGAAAATATAAAATTCCTTTAAAATTAAGCGGATAGTCAGCATTTATATGAATATAGAAAAGCGGTTCGCGGTAATCCTTGAATACCTTGTGATAAAATTCCTTATATTCTTCATCAGTGCATTCAGATGCGTTTTTCATCCAAAGAGGGTGGGTATCATTTATAGGAGAGGGAGTATTTTTTTCTTTATTATCTTCATTTTCATCTTCATCCGTAGATGACTCTTCTTTTTCCTCGTCCTCAAAATATATTTCAACCGGCATAAACGCACAGTATTTTTCAAGAATATCTTTTAATTTATATTCGCTTAAGAATTCGTCTCCTTCTTCGGAGATGTGCATTATTACGCTTGTACCACGTTCAACATCTTCCTCGTACGGGAAAGTAATTTCATATTCACCGTCATCTTTGCATTCCCATTTTACAGCAGGGGCTCCGGTATATGATTTTGTTATTACGTCAACGCTTTTGCTTACCATAAATGAGGAATAGAATCCCAGTCCAAAGTGACCGATTATTCCGCTTGCATTTGCGTCATTTTCATTTTTACCCTCATATTTGTCGATAAATTCAAGTGCGCCGGAGAGTGCTATTTGGCAGATATATCGGCGAAGCTCGTCCTCAGTCATACCGATACCATTGTCTGTTACAGTGATGGTACGTGCGGTTTTGTTAAGAGATACGGTAATTTTATAAGAATCCTCGTCAATATTTTTTGCTTCTCCGAGGGATACAAGCCGTTTTAATTTAGTTACTGCATCGCAGGCATTTGATACTATTTCACGCAGAAAAATTTCTTTTTCTGAGTAGAGCCATTTTTTTATAATAGGAAAAATATGTTCAATTTCAACGCTGATTCCGCCGCGTTCGGTTTTTGTTTCAGTTTCAGCCATTAATAAACACCTCTGTCAATATATTTCATATATTAAAATAAAATTACAGATAAATGTTCTGCAATTATCAATATATTGTAGCTTATTTTATGATAAAAGTCAAGATTATTAACATAAGCAAAAAATTAATAAATTATTAATATAATTAAAACGATTAATATTCTTAAATATATAACTGATTAAAATAATAAATTTGGAAAGGAGATGTAATGTAGAAAAAATATAAATAAAAATATTGAAAAAAAGCTTGACAAAACGGTTTTTATAGTGTATATTATAAATAGAATAATTCTAATTTGAGTGATAAAATATGAGATATGAAAATATTATTTTGGAAATCATAAATGCATCAACAAATCATATGACTGCGGAACAGATATTTTTTAAATTAAAAAAAATGTATCCTTCGGTAGTGCTGGCGACTATTTACAATAACTTAAACAACCTGTATCAGCAAGGTAAAATCCGTAAGATTAGCCTTGAGGGATGTCCTGACCGTTATGATAAAAATACTCGGCATGACCATCTCATATGCAGTTCATGTGGAAAACTGTCAGATGTTTATCTTTCCGATATTACAGCTGAACTTGAAAAGCAGATTGGATTTAAAATTGATGGCTACGATTTGAAAGTTCAGTATATTTGCCCAGAGTGCCGCAGGGCACAAAATAATAATTTAAGTAAAAATGAGTCATAAGACTCATAATTATAAATAAATTAAGGAGGTTAAAAATTATGAGAAGTATCACTACATTAGACTTACAGTATGCTCACAGATTTTATGGATTCAAAGGTGAAGCTCAGTATCTTCACGGTCACACAGGAGTTTTGACGATCGAGGTTGAAGATACGATAGAACCCGGGGTTAATATGGTTTTCCCGTGCAATGAAATTCAAAAGACCGCTTGGTCCGTTTTAAAAAATTTTGACCATGCTCTTATACTTAGAGAAGATGACCCTCTGCTTCCAGCAGTGCTTAAAGTATATGAGGAACAAGGCATACGTGACGGAGCACCTCAGAATAAAATGAAAGGACCGTCATTTGAAACTGAATTAGCTAAGGCTTATCCGGAATGCCGCCTTGTTGTAACAAAAGAAACTCTGACTGTAGAAGGCATGATTAAGATAGTATATGATTTGCTTAAGGATAAACTTAATATTGCCAAAATTACATTTACAAGTGGAGTGAACGCTGCCTCCGAAGAATTTACTACAAAAAATCAGATTGACCGCTGTCCTCTTTGCGGTATTGCTCTGAATGAGAATGGTGTTTGTCCAAAGTGCGGATATAAAAAAGCATAATAATTTTAGAACAAAAAAATCAAAGTCAAAATTTATCGATCAGCAAAATAACTGCTGACCGATTTTTTAATTAATAAAAATTATTTGAAGTTAAATAATATTTTTTAAAGATAAAAAAGCCGAAACTCTTGTTTCTATAAGAAATTTCGGCTTTTATATTTATGGCGTTCCCGAGGTGATTCGAACACCCGACCTACCGCTTAGGAGTTCGCCCCAGTTTGCTAATCGCTTCGTAACCAAACACAAGGAAACCCAAGCATTTACGGGCTTTTGGCGTGTTTTATTCTTAACCATTCCAAAGGGTTTTACAGCTAAAATAACCC
>CALWTV010000189.1 GCA_944384555.1 uncultured Clostridia bacterium
AAAATACATTCTCCGTAAAGCCGCAAATAAAACATTGCCTGATGAATGGGCTAACCGTAAAAAAATGGGATTTCCGGTTCCAATTCGTTTTTGGCTTGCCGAGGATAAATATTATAATATAGTTAAATCGTATTTTGAAAGCGATTATGCGGCGGAGTTTTTTGATACTCATAAATTAATGAATATATTAGATGAGCATAAATCCGGCAAGGCAAATAACGGACGCAAAATCTGGACCGTATTTACATTTCTTGTATGGTACAAGCGTTTCTTTATTGATGATTGACCAGAGTAAAGCATAAAAGAATAAATTAAAAATCAATTTCAGAAAAAATCCGAGGTGTTTTAGGTATGCCAAAATCGAATGCCGGTGATATAATTCCCGTGTTGCTCGGTGCTGATTTAAACTGCTATAATCTAGCTAGAGCGTTTCATGAGGCTTACGGTGTAAAATCATATGTTTTCGGCAGATATGCAATAGGTCCTACCAAATATTCAAAAATAATAAATTTCAAAACAGTAGAAAAATTAGATAATGACGATGTTATGATTGAAGTGCTGAGTCAGTTTGCCAAAGAGCATGAAGGAAAAAAACTTATACTTCTCGGTGGAACTGACGATTATGCCGCAATGATAATCCGTCACCGTGACGAACTTCAAAAGCTATATTTTGCTCCTTGCCCGAATATAGATATATTTGAATCATTACAGAAAAAAGCGGATTTTTATAAAGCTGCGGATAAATACGGCATTGATTACCCGCATACAAAAATAATTGATTCTTCATATGCGGATACGGACTTGTCTGTGGAAAATTTAGGTTTTGAATATCCCATAATTGTAAAACCGTCAAGCAGCGTTATTTATTGGAAACACCTGTTTGACGGAATGAAAAAGGTATATACTGCAAAAAATGAGACAGACGCGAAAAGTATCGTATCTGAGATTTTTAAATCGGGGTATGATGATAAAATCATTTTGCAGGAATTGATAGAGGGCGATGATTCCCATATGCGGGTTCTTACCGCTTATTCCGGCTCCGATGGAAAAGTGAGAATGATGTGTCTTGGTCATGTACTGCTTGAAGAACATACACCTAAGGGACTTGGAAATCACTGTGCGATTATTACTGAAAAAAATGAAGAGCTTATTTTAAAATTTAAAAAATTACTTGAAGATATCGGGTATACCGGCTTTTCAAATTTCGATATAAAATATAACGCAAAAGACGGAACGTACAGGGCTTTTGAAATAAATCTACGTCAGGGAAGAAGTAATTATTATGTAACTGCCGCGGGGATAAATCTTGCGAAAGTTTTGATTGATGATGCTTTAGGCAGTAACGTTGGAAAATGCACTATCTGCGAAAATGAATATTATTGGCGTGCGATTCCAAACGATGTAGTATTTAAATATGTTTCGGATAAATCGCTTGTCGATAAAGTCCAATCTCTTATAAAGCAAAAAAAGGAATCGTCTTCACTCAATTATAAATACGATACTTTTATGAACCCGCTGCGTTATTTCTATGTATGGGAGCATATGAGACGTCAGCGCAAAAAATTTGCTATATACTATCCTAAATCCGATGGCGGTAAACAATGAATATGAGCGAAAATAAAAACAAAAAAAATTGCAGACTTTTGGGAATTTTAGGCGGACTTGGACCGATGTCAAGTGCGTATTATTACGAAATGTTGATTGAGCATACCGCGGCAGAATGTGACCAAGACCATATCGACATTGTAATCAGCAGCCGTGCCACAACTCCTGATAGAACCGCGTTTATTTTGGAAAAATCAGATGATGACCCTTTAGCTGTTATGATTGAAGAAGCTCACAAACTTGTAAGTTACGGGGCAGACCTTATAGCCATTCCTTGTAATACGGCGCATTATTTTTATGATAAATTAGCGGAAGCAGTCGGAGTTCCGATACTTAATATAATATATGAAACTGTATGCCACCTTAAGAAAAATGGAGTTAAAAAAGCGGGAATACTTGCGACAAACGGAACGATACTTACAAATACATATCAAAATATGTGTAGAAGTATCGGACTTGATTTTGCCGTACCTGATGAAAAGTATCAGTCATATGTGATGAGTGTGATATATGACCATGTAAAAAGCGGAAAGAAAATTGAAGAGGGAACTTACGCAGCTCAGATTTTTCATGAGGTGGCGGACTGTCTTTTTGAACAGGGCTGTCAAAAATTGATTTTGGGATGTACTGAGCTCTCAATAGTTAAAAGGTGTCTGTCACTTGACGAAAGATACACTGATTCATTGGAAGTGCTTGCATATCGTACAATTGTTGAATGCGGCAAAACTCCAATTGGATTTTCTCCTGAATTTTATAAATAAGGTGAATTTATGTCATTATTTCAGCTTGAAAAGATTACAAATGAGGTGGATATATGCTGTTATCTCAACTTATAAAAGATTTAAAATATGAATCCGTAAATTTTACCGATTATAATATTGCGATGATTGCGTATGATTCACGCAGAGCGGTTGAAGATTCGCTGTTTGTATGTTTGAACGGCGTAAGAGCAGACGGTCACAATTACGCGCAGAAGGCTTATGATTTAGGCTGTCGGGCATTTTTATGTGAAAGAAAACTCGAACTTCCTGAAGATGCGGTACAGATAATTATTGAGAATACAAGAAAAGGTCTTGCCGTAGTATCAGCTGAATTTTTCGGCAGGCCGGCAGATTCATTGAAAATTGTGGGTATAACCGGAACAAAGGGCAAGACCACGACCGCGCTTATGGCTCTTGAGATATTGAATAAAGCGGGAATAAATACTGCGTATATCGGTTCAAACGGTGTTATTATTAACGGACGTCATACTGCGACTGTGAATACAACGCCGGAAAGCTATGACCTTCACTACTTCTTTAAAAAAATGGTGGTTGGCGGAATAACAACAGTAGTAATGGAAGTAAGCTCACAGGCTCTGAAAAATTATCGTGTATACGGTATAAAATTCTGTACAGCGGTTTATCTTAATTTGTCACAGGACCATATAGGAGTATGGGAACACCCTGATTTTGAAGATTATCTTAAAAGCAAGGCAAAGCTTTTTACAAATGAATATCTTCATGGAAACGCAATATACAATGCCGATGACCCGAGGTTTATAAGAGTTGTGGGTAAAAGCAGTATTGACGCAATGACTTTTGGAATACGCGAAAAATCTGATATTACAGCAGGTGAGATTGTTTCATACCGTGACTCTAATTCACTTGGGGTAGAATTTAACTGCTATATTAATGAAAAAAGAACACATTTCAAAATAATGGTTCCGGGAGAATTTAATGTGTACAATGCGCTTGCGGCAACCGCTATCTCTGCTGAATTCGGTGTTAGTGCGGATTTTTGTGCGCATGTTCTTGAAAATACTCCGGTTTCTGGACGGTTTGAAATTGTTTCCGGAATAAAAAACCGTACATTTATAATAGATTACGCTCATAATGAAATTAGTCTGATGAACGCATTAAAAACACTCCGGTCATATAATCCCTCAAGACTTATATGCCTGTTCGGTTCTGTCGGCGGACGTTCACAGTCGAGGCGAGCAGAGCTTGGAGCGGTAGCATCTGAGCTTGCAGATATCTGCATAATTACTTCTGATAATCCGGATTTTGAGCCACCGGAAGATATTATTAACGATATAGTAGATGGTTTTATCAGAAACTGCCCGTTTTATACCTTTATTAACCGCGAAGAAGCGATAAGATACGTTGTAAGAGAATCAAAAGATGGAGATATAATTTTATTTGCTGGAAAAGGTCACGAAACATATCAGCTTATTGAAGGAAAAAAAGTGCCTTTTTCAGAAAGAGAAATAATTTTAGACGAGTGCGAGAAAATCAGACTTCAAAATATGGAAAAAACTATACAGTCGCCTATTTAAAAAATTTATATATTTTAAACAGGGGGGACAGCAGATATGAAATTCAGTGAAAATTTCAGATTGGAACCGTTTGCGCGATTTTATTTGTCAGATGAAAACGCTTCTGCGGGACTAAAAATTGCGCGCGGAATGTATGGAAGTGCTTCTGAACTTCCGCTTTACATAGATGAGGAAATCGGGCTTGCAGGAAACGGAATTGAAAATCAGGGAGTATATTATTCTTTCGGTGGCGGTATCACGGTAAACCACGGAAGAATAGAGCGTGAAATTGAAGAAAATCCGTCTTATAAATCGGAACTCGAGTATATAAAGCAGTATTTTTCGGAAATTGAAACTGGGCATTTGATAAATTTATCTCATAGTGAAAGCGAGACTCTTGCCGCTCAGTCAAACGCATGTTGGGGCGGAGGCTGGGGAGGCCACTCAAATCCGGATTATGATATGCTGCTTCATTTCGGAACAGACGGAATACGACGCAAAATTAATGAATATAAGAGTATCAATAACGTGCCTGAATTTTATCTCGGACTTGAAACTGCTCTTGACGCACTTGATAAACTTGGTGAGCGTTATGCGGATTACGCCGAGAAGATGGCGGAAAACGCAAGTGGTAAAATTAAAGAAAGATATTTGAGAATTTCAAATGCAATGAGGATTATTCCTAAAAATCCCGCATATGATTTTTTCTCTGCGGTTCAGATGTTTTGGCTTGTATTTCGGTTTGACGGAATTGATTCACCGGGACGGCTTGACCAGTTTTTAATTGATTATTATGTAAATTCTGATAAAGCTGATTCGCGTGAAATTCTTGAAAATTTGTGGCTCGCGTTCTATAAAACGAGAACATGGAATTTATGTATCGGCGGAAGCGATGAAAACTGGAATGACGTATCAAATGAACTTACATATGAAATTCTTGATATTGCTGAAAAATTCAAATTCAATACCCCTAATCTTACTATGAGAGTACATCGCAATACTCCTGATGATTTATGGAAAAAAGCGTCTGAAGTTATTTCAACGGGGATAGGAATGCCGGCATTATATAATGATGAAGTTATGTGTCCGGCGCTGGAGGACTTGGGAATTCCCTCAGCAGATTCACATCTTTACTGTATGAACGGCTGTAATCAGGTTGATATAATGGGAAAATCGCATGGGTCTTGAAGATGGCGAAGTATCGTTGTTAAAATGCCTTGAGCTTGCGATGTTTGATGGAGTATGCGCTTTAACCGGAAATCAAGTCGGCGAAAAAACAGGGGACGCGCGTGAATTTGATACATATGAAAAACTGATACACGCATATCATAGACAGGTTGAGTATATAACCCGTCAGGCAGTATCAATGGCAAATAAATCTCAGCAAATATATTCAAAATATGCCCCGAATCCGCTGCGTTCATGCTTAATTGCGGGCTGTATCGAAAAGGGCAGGGATTATAAAAGCGGCGGTCCGATATACGGTCACGGTCAGATTTTAACAGAAGGAATTGCTGATACTGCGGATTCGCTTGCCGCTATAAAGCATTTTGTTTTTGAGGAAAAAAGTATTTCTATGTCTGAGCTTTTATCGGCTCTTAGTTCGGATTTTGAAAATTCACCTGAAATTTATTCAAAATTATCTAAATATAAAAAATTCGGAAACGATGATTCTTATGTTGACAAAATAGCCGGAGAAATTCTTGAACATTTTTTCCGTTATCTGAACACATTAACAACTTTCAGAGGCGGAAAATACAGTGGAGGGTGCAGTACATTTGAACGCGCGCCAGGTTACGGAAGAGCGGTAGGAGCAATGCCCAATGGTCACAGACGAGGCAATCCTCTATTAGCGGACAGTATAGGAGCTACACCGGGACGAGATATAAAAGGTCCAACTGCTGCATTGAAAAGCGTTATGAATTATAATCAGCGGCTCGCAACGAGCGGACTTGTGTTCAATATAAAATTTGAAAAATCTCTTTTTTCATCTGAGAAAGGAAAAAGCTCATTTATTAATCTTGCAAAAACGTATTTTAATGGCGGCGGTCAGCAAATGTCAGTAAATGTACTGTCACGTGATGAACTTGCGGCGGCGAAAAAGAATCCGGAAAAATATAAAAATTTAATAGTCAGAGTAGGCGGATACAGTGATTATTTTGTAAATTTAAGTCCGGATTTACAGGACAGCATAATAATGAGGACGGGATTTGAGTTATGAGTACAGCGGTTATTTTTAATATACAGAGATTTTGCATACATGACGGAGATGGAATACGTACCACTGTTTTTCTAAAAGGTTGTCCTCTGCGTTGTATCTGGTGTCATAATCCGGAATCTCAAAAAATGTCGCGTGAACTTATGTTTTATAGCTCACGCTGTACAAAATGCGGCAGGTGTGAGGAAATTTGCTCAAACCGTAGAATTTCAGACCAAAAGCTTGATATTGCGCGCGAAAATTGTACATTGTGCGGAAAATGCATAGAGGCTTGCTTAAACGGAGCAAATGAAATGTGCGGGCGTGAAATCAGCGCACAGGAAGCATATGCCGAAGTTAAAAAAGACAGTATATTTTATGAAACATCAGGCGGCGGAATGACAGTTTCCGGCGGTGAACCTGCTATGCAGAGTGATTTTACACTCGAACTTCTGGAACTTGCGGCAAAAGACGGCATGAGCAGGGCAATCGAAACGTGCGGATATGGTGAGCGTTCGTTTTATGAAAGAGCGAATGAATTAGGTACTACATTTTTATTTGATTTGAAAGCGGCAGACAGTGAAAAGCATAAAAGACTTACCGGTGTTGGAAACGAAAAAATAATCTCAAATCTTGAATATCTTGCGGAAAATAACGCGGATATAGTTATTCGTCTGCCTATGATTCCCGATATCAATGATTCCGATTATGATATTGAGAAAATGTCAGAGATTATAAAACGTCTGTCGGGAAAAATCAAATATGCCGAGATAATGCCGTATCATAATTTAGGAATTTCCAAAGAAGAAGGCTTGGGAAGAACGCCATTGGTAAATCAGCCTAATGTTCCGAAGGAAACAGTTGAGAAATGGATTGAAAAATTTGCTGAATTCTGTGTATGCGTAAAACAATCAAAATAAAAATAAAGGAGGGAAGCGTGTTTACTTTCTGGTTTAAAATGTAAACTGACGTATTCTCTCCTTTTGTCTTTATTAAATTTTTTGAAAAAGCTTTCATTGAAATTATTTATATATTATTCTGCCTGACGGAATTGATTAGGTGACATGCCGGTATATTTTTTGAATGTATTTGAAAAATGCTGTGTGTTGGAGTATTTTAATAGAACAGAAATTTCTTTAATCGGCATTAAAGTATTTGAGAGCAGGCTCTTTGAAATTTCGATTCGCTTGTTGATTAAATATTGCATTGGGGTAATCCCGTATTCATTTTTGAAAAGGCGGATTACATGCATTTTTGTAATATGGAAATTTTCTGTAATATCTTCAAGTGCGATATCATTATAAATGTTGTTATCTATGAAATTTTTGATTTGTTCGCCAATATTGATTCCAGTATTTTTTTCAGGAAACAATTCTGAATGAAATATTTCAGATACAAGCTCAAAAAATTTGCGTGAAAGCTGTTTTATAGCTGAATTAGTGTCTTCAATTGTCATATTTGATAAAATGTCATGAATTTCAAGGAAAATTTGTCTTACATTTATTCTTTTAACTGTAACTTCTGGAAATTTATAAAGTGAAGCTAACATATCAATATATTCACCGGCAACATTTATCCATATTTTTTCATAGGGAGTCTTTTTATCAGCGTAATAATATGTATCTGAATTATATTTAAGAAGGTAGAAGTCACCTGCTCCAACATTGTACTTATTTTCTCCACATACAATGACACCTTTGCCGCTTACTACGTATTCAAATACGTAAAATTTACGGAACGACTGATTTATGATGTAATCTGGACTAGGATATGTTACTCCTGCCATAAAAACATCAAGAAAACCGTTAGCAGGCGAATTATTTACATATATAATTTTTTCGTTCATGTCATTGTAGTACATAAAATTAACCTCTTAAATGTGAAACAGTGCTAAAACTATAATTACATATTATAATGTATATTTTATAAAAAATCAATGAAAATCGCAAAATATATAAAATAATGACGAATATTTATAAATTATTCATAATTATAGCGTATAAATAACAGCTTTAATTTTTTATGATTAAGTAAAAGAAGTTGCAGAAAATAATCATATATAAGTTCAGAAAAATATTTTTAAAAATCTTCAGATTCTACTTGACAGTCACATGACTGTGTGATATAATAATACCATAAGATATAGATATCATATGAAGGGGGATGACGAAAATTTATCTTGGTATAAAAAATGAAAATATACCTGGTACAATTTTGAACCGCGCCAATATGGGAGGAGTCACAGGACTTGAATTTTTGAAAAAAATTTTTTTCATAACTGATGGAATAATGCTGGCTCAGGTCAGGGAAATATCAGGTGTTGACGGAACTACATTGCAGAACTGGGTAAAACGTGGCTGGGTACTGAATCCCATAAATAAAACGTACAATATTGATATGCTGGCAAGAATACTTATTATTAATATGATGAGAGACACTGTTCAGCTGTCAAGAATCTCTTTTTTGCTGAGATTTATCAACGGAGAGGTGGGAAACAAAGATGATGATATAATTCCGGAGTCAAAATTGTATGATTATATATGTACAATTTCAGACCGGCTGACAGATGAACATTCTGACCAAAACATTGATATAAATGAGATAATTGAAGAATGTATACAGGATTACAGCGAAAGATTACCGGGGGACAGGGCAAGACTTGTTGCGGCGCTTGAGATAATTATAACGGCATTCTATACTTCTATGATAAAGCATCACATTGATGGACTGCTGAAAAATATCGAAAACAATAATTATAAAAAAACAAATGTGAAAAAAGTTTTGAATAGCAGTAATGATTGCTTAACCGATACCTCAAAATTAAAAATATTACCGGAATTGAGTTCCAGCAATGAAAGGAAGGAATGATTTATATGACGGTATGGTGGAATAATCTCGGTATACTCGGTCAAATATTTGCCCTGATTGCTATATCTTCCACTTTGATTCTGATAATTCAGACAGTATTGCTGTTTTTCGGTATCGGAGGAAGCCACGGTGATTTTGACGATGGAATCGATATAACTGGAAACGGTGAGATTGATACTCCCGGTGAAACTCAAAGCGATGGTCTGACGCTGTTCTCTATACGCGGAATTATGGCAATGCTTTCAATAGGCGGCTGGTGCGGTCTTGTATTGACTCAATTTAATTTTCCGGCATTTCTCGCAATAATGATTGCTCTCGGAGTAGGATTTCTTGCATTGCTCGGAATCGCGTTTTTGATGAAAGCGGCTATGCAGCTTCAATCGTCGGGAAATATCGAACTCGGAAACGCAATCGGAAAAATCGGAAAAGTTTATATACCTATTCCGGCTAAAGCGCAGGGAAACGGTAAAATTACTGTTACGGTGCAGGATACTTTAATTGAAGTTGACGCTATAACTACTGCCGAGCGCAAACTAGCAACTGGTGAATCGGTAAGGGTTGTAGCAACTGATGAAATCGGAACTCTTGTGGTTGAACCTCTGATAAACGATAATGAATAAAATCTCAAAATACATTATAAAAATTGGCAGGCATATAAAACATTCAGACACATAAATTATTAAAAGCTGTATAGTATCAAATATTATAAAATAATAAATTTATTAAAAATATAAATTAAGGAGAATTATTATGGACAATGCAACAGAGAAGCTCGCATCGGCAGGTCTCGGCGATATCACATTGCTTATATTGGTATGTGTAATCGCGCTGGTGTTATTTACCACAATTATCGTAATTTTATCACGGTACAGAAGATGTCCGTCTGATAAAATTATGGTAATATACGGTAAAGTAGGTACAAATTCAGACGGTACGTCACGTTCGGCAAGATGTATACATGGTGGCGCTGCGTTTATTTGGCCTATCGTTCAAGCATACGAATATCTGGATTTAACACCTATGTCAATAAGCGTTGATT
>CALWTV010000190.1 GCA_944384555.1 uncultured Clostridia bacterium
TTCATTTCTTTCAAAGCGTTTACTATATCAGTACGCATTCCGTTTACGTTCGGGATAGGGGAGTTTTCGCCTACATAAATACCGTTGTAAATACATCTTCCGAGATGTTCTGAAAAATTACCGTAGATGTTAGGGCTAATTGTGAACTTTTTTTCATTTACATTAACAGTAAGCTTGCTCATGAGTTACCTCCAAACATATAATAATCAAAAATATTATACCGTTAATCCATTTATATGTCAATAAATTTAGTGCAAAAAGTATAAAAATGTATCAAAAAATTTTTTAGAGCATATAATGGATAGTCAAATAAAAATGAATGATTAGGGGGAACAAAAATGGCTATTGTATGTACAACTAATGATTTAAAAGAAAAAGTGGTGATAAATATATGCGATGCGAGAAAATTAGGATATATATGTGATTTTGGTGTAGATTTATGCGATGGAAGGCTTACTTCAATAGTAGTGTCATCAGATTATGGACTGTTCTGCTTTAAGCGTGGTGAAGAAATTACAATAAAATGGGACAAAATAATAAAAATCGGCGATGACGCAATATTAGTTGATATAAGTTATATGAAAGATAATTGTAACGATAATGACAGAGATGAATGTGATTGCCGTAAAAGAAAAAATCACTCAATTTTTAGATAAAATAAATTTGTACTGAATAAGATATGCAGTTAATGGATTATAATAGAAATATATTTGTAAATAAAATGTAAAAAAAGAAAAAGCGCTTGAAAATATTGCAAAAATATGATATAATACTAATGTATGCGCGGAGAAAATATTGCGTAGTACACACACAGCGGAAAATATCCGCCGGTGGTCTGATTTCAAAGAAAAAGTTTGATTTCCGACTCAGGATATTTATTTTTACCGGCTGTGGAGGAAAAACCGAAGGAGGACATTAAAATGTCAATTATTTCAATTAAGCAACTGCTTGAAGCAGGTGTTCATTTCGGACACCACACCCGCAGATGGAACCCCAAGATGGCTGAGTACATCTTCACCGAAAGAAACGGTATCTACATCATCGACCTTCAGAAAACTGTAAAGAAGTTTGAAGAAGCTTATATGTTTGCTCGTGATATTTCAACACAGGGCGGAACAATTCTTTTCGTCGGCACAAAGAAACAGGCGGCTGACGCTATCCGTGAAGAAGCTGAACGCTGCGGAATGTACTTTGTAAACGTTCGTTGGCTCGGCGGTATGATGACAAACTTTAAGACAATTAAAAAATCAATCAATCGTCTCAACAGCCTTGAAAAAATGCAGGAAGACGGTACTTTTGATATGCTTCCCAAGAAGGAAGTAGCTACATTACAGAAGGAAATGTTCAATCTCGAAAAGAACCTCGGCGGTATCAAGACTATGGACGTTCTTCCTTCCGCTATATTTATAGTTGACCCCCGCAAGGAAAAGAACGCTGTTCTCGAAGCTAAAAAGCTCGGTATCCCGGTAATCGCTATCGTTGATACAAACTGCGATCCTGATGATGCTGACTATATTATCCCCGGTAACGATGATGCTATCCGTGCGATAAAACTTATTTCTTCCGTAATTGCTGACGCTGTAATCGAAGGCAGACAGGGTGAACAGCTCGCTGAGGCTGAAGCTGAAATTACCGCAGCTGAGGAAGAAGAAGACGCTATCGAAGCTGAAGCTGGAAAATAATAAATCAAAATATTTCGAGTTTTACCGAGAAATTTGATTTATTTAAATTTGATTTATACAAAGATAGAATTTTAAAATTCGTGTCTCGGTTTACATTCAGATGTTGATTTAAATCGGGACACGAGACAGTTTAATAAATTTTGAAAATAATATTTGTTTTGATAAATTAGATAAAAGAAAAATATATAGAATAAATAGGAGAGAATAAATATGGCTATTTCCGCAAAGGACGTTGCAGCATTAAGAGCTAAAACCGGCTGCGGCATGATGGAATGCAAAAAAGCGCTTACAGAGGCTAACGGTGATTTTGATGAAGCCATAAAGGTACTTCGTGAAAAAGGTCTTTCCGTTGCAGCTAAAAAAGCAGACAGAATCGCTGCTGAAGGTATTGTTGACATTATGGTAAACGATACTGGTGATGTTGCCGCAATGATAGAAGTAAACGCAGAAACTGACTTCGTTGCAAAGAATGCTACTTTCCAGGAATTTGTAAAGGGACTTTTAAAAGTTCTGCTTGCAGAAAGACCGGCAAATATCGAAGCATTCATGGCTTGCAAATATGACAATGATTTCACAGTTGAAGCAAAATTAAAGGATATGATTTTCACAATCGGTGAAAATATGACAATCCGCCGTTTCGTTATCGTAGAAGGCACAATGAGCACATATATTCACGGTAAGGGAACAACTGGTGTTATTATCACATTTGATGCTGATGATACCGCTAAAAATAATCCCGGATTTGCAGAATTCGCAAAGAATATCGCGCTTCAGGTTGCTGCTATGCCTTGCCTTTACCTCGATAAGGAATCTGTTCCTGCCGCTGACCTTGAAGAAGAAAAGCAGATTCTTATGACTCAGATTAAGAATGATGAAGCTAACGCTAAGAAACCCGACAATATTATCGAAAAAATGGTTATGGGTAAAATTGGCAAATTCTATGAAAAGAACTGCTTGACAGAACAGCTTTATGTAAAAGATGACAGCCTTACAGTAGGAAAGTACGTTGAAGCAACCGCTAAGGAATTTGGCGGAAAAATCGCTATTACAGGTTTCTACTCATTTGAAAAGGGCGAAGGTCTCCAGAAGAGAGAAGACAATTTTGCAGATGAAATCGCAAAAATGGTAAACAAGGAATAATTGTATAATTTTATAGACTAAATTTAAAGCCTGTCACGGTATAATAAATTCGCGGCAGGCTTTATTTTCGGGAAATGAGAATATAGTCATAAATACGGTTGTCTTTTAAAATTTAACAAATTTATGTTTACAAAACGAGTATTTTGGAGTAAAATATATCTAATAAATTTTATGCTCATAGACTTTGCATAAAAATAAAAAATTAATGAATGATTGAGAGGTGCGCTGAAATGTGCGAAAATGAAAACATATCTCCTACCCCGATTTATAAAAGAGTTCTGCTTAAATTGTCGGGTGAAGCTCTTGCAGCCGGTAAAAAAGGTATACTTAATTATGAATATATCGGTGAAATCGCCGAAGTTATAAAGCGTTGTACTGCTATGGGAGTTCAATTCGGAATAATTGTCGGAGCCGGAAACATATGGCGCGGAAGACACGGTGAGTCTATGGATCGTACGCGCGCTGATCATATGGGTATGCTTGCCACAACTATAAATGCATTGGCAATTCAGGACGCTTTCCTCAGTCATGGAATTGATACTCGTGTAATGACCGCAATAGCAATGCATGAATTTGCTGAGCCTTATATAAGAAATAAAGCAGTATCGCATCTTGAACGCGGCAGAGTAGTTATTTTCGGGTGCGGACTTGGAATACCGTTCATTTCAACAGATACAGCAGCAGTGCTTCGTGCGGCTGAAATCAATGCCGATGTTGTTCTGATGGCGAAAAATGTTGACGGTGTGTATAATGCAGACCCGAAATTAAACCCTGAGGCAAAAAAATTCAATTCAATTGATTATATGGAAATATTAATCCGCGGACTTGGAGCAATGGATACAACAGCTACATCTTTGTCTATGGATAATAATATTCCGGTGCATGTATTCGGTCTTGATAAAGCAGAAAATATATATAAAGTAATTATAGGCGAAAAATTAGGAACGATAGTAAAGGGAGGAAATTCAGAAAATGAAGCTTGACACAAAAGAATTTGAATCAAAAATGAAAAAATCAATAGGAATTTATGAGGAAAATCTCTCCACAATCCGTGTGGGAAGAGCGAGCCCCGCAGTACTTTCCCATATTACCGTTGACTATTACGGCACAGCCACCGCAATAAACCAAATGGCGGAAATTCGCGTTGCAGATGCGCGTACAATAGCAATCACTCCATGGGACGCAAGTACCGTTAAATCAATCGAAAAAGCGATTCTTGCCTCCGACCTTGGAATTACCCCTACAAGCGACGGAAAAGTAATTCGTCTCGTATTCCCGCAGCTTACGGAAGAACGCCGTAAAGAAGTTAAAAAGCAGATTCAGAAAATGGGTGAAGATGCTAAAATTGCTCTCCGCAACGTTCGCCGTGAAGCAAATGACAAGTGCAAGGAACTTAAAAAAGCCGGAACAATGACAGAAGATGAACAGAAACAGTCTGAAAAAGCAGTTCAGGATTTGACAGATAAATATATCAAAGAAATTGATGCAATCACAGCTAAAAAAGATAAAGAGGTAATGGAAATCTAAGGCATTTCCGTTAAGTTGAAAATTTATTTTTGTATTTTGGCGGATGCGCAATGTGCGTTTCTACGGGATTCATATTTGCAATTCGTAGGTGTGTATGTTGCACATTCGCCAATTTATTTTATAAAAAAGCCTTTATATGACACTGAAGGAATAGTAATAAATATGTTTTTTAAAGGAAACTCAAAATCTGAGAAAAGAAAAGTCGGCGATGAATTGTCGCACGTGGCATTCATAATGGACGGTAATGGCAGATGGGCAACAAAACGTTCACTGCCGCGTGAAATGGGTCACAGTGCGGGAGCACAGACTTTTAAAAAAATTGTGCGTTATTGTGGAGATATTGGGATAAAAGTAGTCACCGTATACGCATTTTCAACTGAAAACTGGGGTCGCCCGGAAAAAGAAGTTCGCTCAATCATGAATTTGCTTGACGATTATATAAAGACCGCGGAAGAATCAAACGAGGAAAATAATATTCAGTACGTATTTTTGGGAGATAAATCTGCACTTGCGCCGGAACTGAGAGATAAAGCAAATAAACTCGAAGAATTGACCAAGAATAATAAATTACTGCTGAATATAGCACTGAATTACGGCGGCAGAGCTGAAATTGTTCATGCGGTAAACGCTCTTATGGCAGAAGGAAAAACAAAAATTACAGAAGAAGATATATCATCTCATCTATATACTGCGCATTGTCCTGACCCCGACTTAATAATAAGGACTGGCTGTGAGCTTAGACTTTCTAATTTTCTGATGTGGCAGTCGGCGTATTCGGAGCTTTATTTTACAGATGTGCTGTGGCCGGATTTTAATGAGTCAGAGGTAGATAAGGCAATTAATGAATTTTATAAGCGAACTCGCAGATTTGGCAAAATTTCTAAATAATATAGGAATATTTTCAAATATATTTTAAATGCAATAATCATATAAAATAATATTGATTAGAATATAATTTATATAAATTTAAAATATTCAGAATAAAATAACGTCATTGGAGATACTTATGTTACAGAGAACTATAACTGCCGTGATAGGAATACTAATTTTTATTCCTGTATGTTATTTTTCGGACACATGGATTTTTCCGGCGGCAGCGGCATTATTGTGTCTTATAGGTGTTTTGGAAATGATAAAGTGTATTCGGGAAATGAGACACCTGGCAATTACTATACCTATGGTTGTTATGAGCGTATTTGCACCTGTTTTTGCAAGATACATTAAAAATACATCTACGTTTATTACGCTGTATTCATGTATTGCGTTTATAATGCTGATGTATATATTAATGCTTACTATATTTGGTAGAAACAAGAACGCACTTGAACAAAATGCGATAATATATGTCATGTGCATATATATTATAACAGGTTTTACATCGTTGGTTTTGATAAGGGATTTGCCAAATGTAGGACAATTCATATATGTATTGCCGATAGCTGGACCGTGGGTAAGCGATATATTTGCATATCTTGTGGGCAGATTTTTTGGAAAACACAAACTTATTCCCGAAATAAGCCCTAAAAAAACGATTGAAGGTTGTATAGGAGGTATTGTTTTCTGTGCATTGTCCGTTATGGTTTACGGCGGTATTGTTGGCGCTAATTTTGATTATTTGACGCTTGCAATCGGTGGAGTAATAATTTCAGCGGTTTCACAGATAGGAGATCTTATAGCGTCTTTGGTAAAGCGTAAGTATGATATAAAGGATTATGGAAAAATATTTCCCGGGCATGGCGGTGTTATGGATAGATTTGATAGTGTAATTGCGACTGCGCCAATGCTTTTGATGTTTTGCGCTATTCCGTTTATAAATGCACTTTTTGTTTGATTAATTTAGTGGGGCAGATTAATAAAAATGATTGAAAATAAAAAAATTGCAATTTTGGGCAGTACTGGTTCTGTAGGAAAACAATCTCTTGAAGTAGCGGAACATTTAGGTATAGATGTATGTTTGCTTACCGCGTCCTCATCTGTATTAGAAATGGAAGCGCAGGTGAGAAAATTTAAGCCTAAATATGCGGCTATGTCATGTGAGAAAGCAGCGAATGAATTAAGAATCGCACTTGCCGATATGAATATAAAAATATATTCAGGAGAAAATGGCATATGTGAAGCAATTCGGGAATCAGCTGCTGATGTTGTGGTGAATGCGATATCTGGAAGTGCGGGACTTATGCCGGCGATTGCGGCAGCTGAATCGGGCTCAAGAATTGCTATGTCCAATAAAGAAGCGATAGTAATAGCAGGGAAGTTTCTGTTTGATGCAGTAAAGAAAAATAAAGCGGAGCTTGTACCCGTTGACAGCGAGCACAGTGCGATTTTTCAGTGCTTAATGTGCGGAAATCGCCCTAAAAATGAAATTTCACGCCTGATTTTAACTGCGTCCGGCGGAGCATTCAGAAATAGGACTTATGAATCATTAAAGAATGTAACTGCAAAAGAAGCATTGGCGCATCCAACGTGGAAAATGGGTGCAAAAATCACGGTTGACAGCGCCTCGCTTATGAATAAGGGATTTGAGATAATCGAGGCGGTTCGATTGTTTGATGTTGAACCTTCACGAGTTGATGTGGTCATTCATAAAGAGAGCATAATTCATTCAATGGTGGAATTTATTGATAATGCGGTTATCGCCCAAATAGGCGCTCCCGATATGAGAACCTGTATTCAGTTTGCAATAACATATCCTAAACGCTGTACTTCGCTTTCAGAACAGCTTGATTTTGCGAAATTAGCGTCGCTTTCATTTGAAAAACCGGATTATGAGTCATTTCCGCTGCTGAATTTAGCGAGGTATGCAATTGAGCGTGATGGAATAGTGCCCGCTGTACTGAATGCGTCAGATGAAATTGCGGTCGGTTCATTTCTGCGTGACGACATAGGTTTTTGTGATATAGCAGAGATAGTTTCAAAAGTGGTAACGAATGCTGGAACAGTTGAAAACCTGTCGCTTGAAGATATTATGAACGCAGATAAAGAGGCAAGAATAATTACAGAAAATGAGATTAATAAAATTAGATGATTTTATTAAAAAACAAAAATCATGGGTAAGGTAAGCATTTGGATTTTCTCAAATATTATAAATGCCCGAAAATTAAAAATTATCTTTCAATTAAAAGATTAAGAGTTAATTTAGAATCGGAGTGATATTCAATTAATATTTTATATTTGATAATTGCACTGTTTATTTTTGGAATTTTAATATTCGTTCATGAATTCGGTCACTTTATAAGCGCAAGAATTTTTAAAGTTCCGATAAATGAATTTGCTATCGGAATGGGACCAAAAATTGTTTCAAAAACATCAAAAAAGACAAATACGGTATATTCATTGCGTGCGTTTCCGATAGGTGGCTTTGTAAGCATGGTCGGAGAAGATGAGGAAAGCGATAATCCAAATGCTTTGAACCGCAAGCCTGTATATCAGCGTTTTATAATCTGCGCGGCAGGTGCTGTTATGAATCTTTTGCTCGGTATAATTGTAATGAGCATATTGGTAATAACGTCAGAAACGCTCCCTTCAACAACAATTTTTCGATTTGTAGATGATAATGCTCTGAGCAATAAGACGGGGCTTATGATAAATGACACGATAACAAAAGTTGACGGAGTCAGAGTTTATACCGCAAATGATATGGTATATGAGGTTATGCGCAGTGGCACTGAACCTATTGATATTACTGTAAAGCGTGGCGGAGAAACAGTAGTTGTTGAAAATGTTGAGTTCCCAACAATAACAGAACAGGGAATAAAATTTGGAAATATAGATTTTTATGTAACCGCAGAGGAAAAGAATTTTGTAAATGTAACGAAGCACGCAGTAGTGCGTTCTGCATCAACAATAAAAATGATATGGGATTCGCTGATTGATTTGGTGACTGGAAAATATGGACTCGAACAGGTATCAGGTCCGGTCGGAGTTACGGAAGTCATAGGTGAAGCGGCTGAAAGAAGTATGCCGGATTTGCTCTACCTATCTGTGGTAATAAGTATGAATTTGGGAATTTTCAATTTGCTCCCATTGCCTGCACTTGACGGAGGGCGGCTTGTATTTTTATTGATAGAAGGAATTCGTCGTAAGCCAATAAATCCTAAATATGAAGGGTATGTTCATTTTGCTGGAATAGTTGCGCTTATGCTTTTGATGGTAGTTATAACTTTAAAGGATATATTAAATCTGTTTGGGTAAACATTTATTTTTTATTAAAAAATGTAAAGGGTGTAAACAGTGGATTATAATCAAATAAGGAGAAAGACAAAAGAAATCGGTGTTGGAAATGTTAAAATCGGCAAATCCGCACCGATTTCCGTTCAGTCAATGACAAATACGGATACGCTTGACGCGTGTGCTACAATAAATCAAATAAGAGAGCTTGAAAAAGCAGGCTGTGATATAGTGCGCCTGGCAGTTCCGAAAGAGGAAGCGGCTAAAACTATAAAGCAGGCAAAGAATGAGGGAATAAAAATACCGATTGTGGCGGATATTCATTTCGATTATAAAATCGCGCTCGAATGTCTGCGTATGGGCGTTGATAAAATTCGTATCAATCCGGGGAATATAGGCGCAGAATGGAAAGTCAAAGAAGTGGCTGAGGCATGTAAATCCGCCGGTGTGCCTATAAGAATAGGGGTAAACAGCGGCTCGCTTGAAAAATCCATTCTAGAAAAATACGGTTCACCTACGGCACAGGCACTTGCGGAGAGTGCTTTTTATCATGCGGAAATGCTTGAGCGATTTAATTTTAGCGATATAGTAATTTCGATAAAAGCGTCATCGGTTCGTGAAAATATAATGGCAAACCGAATTGTGGCGTCAAACTGCGATTATCCGCTTCATCTCGGAGTAACTGAAGCCGGAGATGAGTTTGACGGGGCGATAAAAAGCGCAATTGGCATAGGTTCACTTTTGACTGACGGAATGGGAGACACAATAAGAGTATCATTGACTGCCTCGCCTGTTGCCGAAATTCCTGCCGCACGCAGAATACTTGCGTCGCTCGGACTTAACCCAAACGGCGGAATCGATATAGTTTCATGTCCGACTTGCGGAAGAACAAAGGTTGATTTAATAAAATTGTCCTCTGAATTCAAAAAAGCAATTTCAGGTATTAATACAAACGGAAAAAATATTAAAGTGGCGATAATGGGTTGTGCGGTGAATGGACCGGGTGAAGCAAAAGATGCCGATATCGGAATAGCGGGAGGTATCGGAGAAGTACTTTTGTTTAGACACGGCGAAATAATCGGAAAAGTAGCGGAAGATAGGTCAATTCCGGCTTTGATAGAGGAACTTAAAGCGATAATAAACGAATAATTATAAACGGCGGTAACGGGGGTATATACGTTGGCAGGCAGAAAAATAACGGAAATTTTTAAACGATACGTGCCAAGTGAGAAATACATAAGCATATTGAATTCAGCGGAAAATGTAACTGTTAGAGCTGATAAAGAGCGTAAGCTGGCGGAAATACGCGCGGAATTTCCTGAACTTATAGATAAATCCGATTTATACGGAATAGAAGATGAAATCCGCGAACAATACGATTTGAATGTTGTCAGAATTTTACCGCTGTACCCAAAAAATTTGTTTAGTTCCCATTACATGAGACAGATTTTTTTGGAAACGAACCGAATCGGAATGGTGGCAAAAGGATTTTTCAATAATTATGAAGTTGATATTTCTGATAATGTTATTGAAATCCGCCTT
>CALWTV010000191.1 GCA_944384555.1 uncultured Clostridia bacterium
TCTTCCGATCTGCAATTAATGGAATGATACGCGCATATGACGACAATGACTGGGAAGCCGCAAGTGTATATTTTAATCTTATGCTGATGAGAGCACTAAAAATTCTTCCGCTTGAAGAAAATCGTGAGCAGGTTGCATTCGACTTAATGCACCAGATTTTAGTATATCTCTCAAAAAATTACCTTGAGCCTATAAATCTTGACTCAATAGCCAAGTCTCTTCATGTAAGTAAATATCAAATTTCAAGAGTTATGTCATCAAAGCTTCATACTTCCCTTCCCACATATCTAAATCAGCTCAGAATCGGGCACGCAATGGAGCTTCTTCAAACTACCGAACTAACCATTACCCAAATTTCCGAACAGTGCGGTTTTGAAAGTGAACGCACTTTTCACAGAGCGTTTAAAAATGAATTCAATACCGAGCCACGAAAAGTGCGTGACCGATTAAAGTTCAATGAAAATAAGGAAAACAGCTCCGTCGCAAATATAACACAAGAAAATAATATTTGTTCTGACAGAGCAGTTTGTTCTGACCGTCCGATTTGTCCTGACAGAACAATAACAAGTTGATTTTAAAAATTGAAGACTGTCTTTAATATACTTAGCTAAACAAAAATTTAGTACAAAAGACAGTCTTTTTTATTATTCTATTTCCTCATACTGTTCCATCAGCTTTTCCACTGACTTCATAGCCTGTTTTTCCTTTGAAGCATAGTAAGAAGCGAATTCTTTCTTTGAATTTACCGTATCTGCTACTATATTAGCAAAAGGCATACTGAAAGCATAAGCGAATCCGATTGTTCTTGTGTCTCTTATGAGATTAAGCATAGCAGCATCTTCCGGCGCGTCTGCAAGCTTTTTACTGAGTGCGGTTTCAAAATATGCCGGAATTACATTATTATAATTCTCACAGCTCAAAGCCTCAACAATTGTTCCGATTTTATCAAGATTGTTATATGCCGTTACAGGAATTGCCCAAAAAGTATCGGTACAAGAAGATATATACTCTTTTTGATTTTCATCAAACTTAGGTGTTGGAATAATTCCGTATCTTATCTCACTTTCACGGTATGTATCATAAACGTCCTGAAGTATTGAATACGCCATTAACGCACGTCCCTGTCTGAAAGGTTCAACTCCGAACATTCCGTCTGTTGTATAGCTTCCGCTGTCATTTATAAGATAACGAATTTTCTCCACATATTTGTCAGCCTTGTTAAGGTCTATTGAAAGAGAAACTATGCCATATTTGTCTTTTTTATAAGGTGCTAAGTCTACGCTGTCCTGCATACAGTACCACGTTTGGTCACCGGTTGCAAATCCATAGAAATCTTCTTTATCCATTTTGCCGTTTCCGTCTAAGTCCATTGCCGCATTTTCCACCATAGCAATCATCTCATCAAGAGTCCATTTACCGTCAAGCACCATTTGGTACGGCATTTCCATATTCATTTCTTCCATTTTGTCTTTATTAATTACAAGCACACGGGTATAGTGAAGACCGCAGAACGATAAATAACTTGACGCAATATAAAGTTTATCTAAAATTGAAAGATTTTCAACTGTTCGTTTTGGCCACCACGGTTTTTCAAAATTAAACTGTGGTACATCGAATAAATTTATAAACATACCTTCTTTTGAAAGATTAGCGGTATTGCAGTCATGACCTATCTGAATGTCAAACGCATCGTCTCCGGCATTGACCGATGATTTTACAAGTGAAGCGATATCTTCGGAATTACGAATAATAGATATATCGCAATTAAATCTGTCCTCCACCGCAATTGTCGAATTATAGAGCGCATCATTTACAACATCCCCTGTAAGCTCCTCGTATGTAATATATTCTCCGAGCTCGCGCCCTATAAAAACATACGAAAAAATACGGAATTTGTATCCGTTAAAATCTGCATCCGGCAGATCATCTCTTATAACTCCTGTATGCTGATCGGAGGATGTTAATTCTGTGTTCACGCTTTCGTTCTGTACTGCGGCAGACGTATCTTTTGGTTCGGAATTACTTTTCTGTGCACATGATGGCGCCATTGAGGAAAGCAGCATCACAAGCAGTAAAACTAAGGAAGTCACTCTTTTTTTCATGACAAATACTCCTTATAAAATAAAATTATTTTAATATTTTTATTTATAAGACATGTCATTTATTAATTTATCATACACTATTATAAGATTAATATTAACATACAAATTAAATTATTTCAAGGGGTAAATTAAAAAAAATAATATTTTGGAATTATTAAATTCATTATTATTTTTTTATTTATTTTTTTATAAATTATATTTAACTAAATTTTTATATATATTTATTTATAATTTGAAACTTTTATACATATTTCAAAAAATTAATGTAAATTGGATAACTGGATATATTTTTTAGAAGATTTATTATAGTTTCTGCGATAAATTTTTTTATTATTAAGCATTTTCAACAATTTAATATTAAATGAATTTTTTTTTATAAAATCTATTGACAAATCCATTTGTGGGCATTATAATGAGTACAAATTTTAACTCAAGGAGAATAAAAAATGAACAAAAAGCATATCAGTTTATTTTTAGCTACCATAATGCTTTTTTCAACATTAGCATTAAGTGCATGCGGCGGTGACAACGGTTCTTCCGGAAATGACACTTCTGCGGCAGAAACAACCACCGCTGCCGGCGATGACAGCTCTGCTTCCGATACTGAAAGCGAATCTGCTGAAACTGAACCTGCTGAAACTGAACCTGAGGAATATGTTTATGTTCCCGACCCTGAAAATCAGTACACAGGTGCAGTTGGTCTTGGCGCATGGTCAACCTCCGTTTACTACGATGAATTCAAAGTAAGAAACAACGTTGACAGACAAACTCTCTATGAAGCAACTTTTGACGAAGAAGAAGACCCATTAAGTGCATGGACTCCCATGAAAGATGTTGAAGGTGACTGGGATCCCGCAAACGCGGCAACTGACCTTTCAATCGCCGATTTTGAAGGAAATAAGGTATATTCTTTCGCTAATGCAGGAGCTACCGGTGTACTTTCGACAGTGGGAAGTACTGAATGGGGTAACTACACTGTAAGTGTACGCGGCAGAATCCTTGACGGTTCAGAAGGACTTCAGCTTTTATTCAATGTAAAAGACGATAAAAATTACTACATATTTAATGTAGGCGGTTCAGGAAATACAACATTCTGTGTACAGCAGGTAGTTGACGGAACAAAAACCGCTGTTACAGACGTACTTCCAATAACTCTTGAAAAAAATGCATGGTACACTCTTTCCGTTAACGTAGGAAAAGATGCCGTTACCGGCTCGCTTGACGGCGAACAGCTCTTCCAAATCGGCGGTACATTGCCCGGTGAAGAAGACGGATATCATGGCATGATAGGTATGAGCGGATGGAGCACAATGGTCGACTTTGATAATGTTAAAGTTACAGACATCAAAACTGGTGAAGTTCTTTATGAAAACACATTTGATTCTGACAGCAAAGAAGGATTCAAATACTTCACATACAGCGGCGGCGCTTTCGGAACAGAGGGATACCCAGAAGATGCTTGGTTAATTACTGACGGCGTGCTTCGTGCAAACAGACCTGACCTTACAGGTGTTTCTGTTGCTATGGGTCCTGAAAATCTCCGCAATTACATATATGAATTAGATGCAATGCCTATTGAAGGAATTGAAGGTGCAACTATTATTGGTGCAATTACATTCAACGGAGAAGAAGGCGCATGCGACAACTTTATGCTTTACAACTGCGGTGGATGGAACAACACAAAGGGTTGCTATCAGATTTTTGAAGACAGTACAGAGTCTACTGGAGACCAGTTAGATTTGACACTTGAATATGGTGAATGGCATAAATTGAAATTAGTCGTTACAGATTATGCTGTATTTAGCTATGTGGACGGCGTATTTATGCAGACTTATTGGAAATAATATCATAAAAACAAAATTTTAGGTGAATGGGTTCTTCCATTCACCATTTTTATTATTCAAAAATTATCTCGTTTATCGGAATTTCTCCGCTTACTACACGTACATCAGCATTTTCTCCAGTTACAGTAATATTGCCATAACCTGACGCAGTGCATATAAAAGTAGTGTATTCGGGAATATTTTTACGGCTCACATATAATTTTTTCTCAAATGCATCGTATCTAGCGCCAGTCATTGCCTGAATCAGTGCATATGATGACATTGCACGTGCGTACCAATGTCCGCATTCATATTCATTATATGGATTGCGTTTTTCTCCATCGTATCTGTCACGAACCGCAGTTACGATATCCATACCTTCGCTAATAAATCCATAAGAAATAAGATGTGAGGCAACCTGATACTCAATTCCCGTCCAAACTTCATCACTGTATACAAATGGAAGTGACGGTTTTTCTCCGGCTTTCCATGTACATAAAAGCAGTCCGCCCTCATTTCCAACTGCATATCCAGGTCTTTGAGGATTAGAGTGATTAACGAGTGATTTTTTAAAATTATATTTATATACTGACAATAAATGTTTTTTTACTTTTTCGCTGTCGAGAATTTCACCGAGTCCACAAACTTTTGCCATCCATGCTCCGAGAACACCGTCAGAAATACAGCCTTTGCCGTACTGATATTTGGGACCTTCCTTTTCAAGCAGTTCGCGGCAGTGCTCATTTTCATTTGATGTATCGAGTTTTGCTTCAAGCGTTTTCCATTCAACTTCCTGATAGAAATATTCACCGTTCCAAAGTTTGGTTTCAAGATATTCCCTGCCCTTATTATAAAGAGTTTCATATCTCGAAATATCTTTTCCGAGCTCTTTTCCCATAAGTGAAATTGCTTTAAGCGCGCCGAGATAGAATGATGAACACATTCCGTCAGCTCCCCAAAACTCAATATCATACGTATTGTGATGAGGTTCCTTTAAAACGCCCTCTTCTTTTTTATCCCATGTGCGAATACAATATTCAATGCTTGCAATCATCTTATCCCAGTACAATTCAACAAAACCGCGTCTGCCGGAGATTTTCCATTCACGGTACATTTTCATTATACCGCCGAGCTGACCGTCTGAAGCCGCGTGGAATGTATGTCCTGATTTTCTGATAGGAAGTGATGCGCGGAATTCCTGATGACCTTCTTCACTTTGGCATTCATTAAATTCGGTACGGCGCAGGCTGCGTTCAAGCTCCGGGAACAGATGGCACATAGCCTGAGCATAATTCCATACATGAGTACAAGAACCTGTACAGCAACCGTTTGTATCACAGCAGCCTTCCCAAGCCCATATCCTTCCATCAATTTGTCTGAGCACAGTAGGAGATTTCAAAATCACAAGGTTAGATGCCACAGCGTCAATTATTTCATCAGGCAGAGTTGAATTATAAAAGCTGTCACTAAATTTTTTAGTTTCATCATATAAATAATCGTAATTTTCAGTAAAATATTTCATTACTGCTTCTGCACAGCTGAATTTTCCAGCATACCACGGACGGTGCTTAGGCTTACCGCCTTTATTATCACACTGACATGAGCAGCAGTTTTCTTCCGATTCAAATCCGAATCTGAGATTTGTTTCCGGAACATACCATGCGAATTTTACTGTAATAGACTTTTTTTCTGAAGGCTGAAGTGAAAATTCAACATTTACCGAACCGCCGGGACTTCTGTTATCCTTATTGAAAGCGGATTTTGCTTCTCCAGCGCATATACTGTTCCAACGCATTGTAAGTACATCAAACCAGCCGCCTTCAAACCAATCCGTATCAACTTTTACAGATGGGTCATCAATGCTTACATAAAATTCACCACGGCTATACGGCAATTCTCTTATTTCACTCTGATTTAATATAAATCCGTCAGCCTTTGGAATTATTGATGTTCCCTCATAGCTTCCGTCGAAATTCATGAATTGAAATGCATTAAAAGAATATACCGCATCAATTTTTTTATCGGTATTATTTTCAAATGTGTACTCAAGCGATGTTACAGGCAGACTTGAATTGTCACTGTCTCCCGGAATAAATGGACTATATGCGGTAAGTGAGACATCGAGCGGAATAAGCTCATCTGAAAATTTAATTTCGGCAAACGGGAATTTTGCCGTAAATGTATTTTCCGCAAATCTTGAAAGACCATAGTTTTTGCCGGAAAGACCATTACCTGCTCCGGCGTGGCTGTTTGCGCCGACTCCGAAAATTTTTGTATACGGAACTTGCCCTTCGATTACCTTCGTTATATTTCCGCTGTCCTGTTTTATACATAAAGCAGAAAAAATATTCGGTTCCATATGTACATTAGGTTCATTGCGGACAGAGAATTTGCCGAGCATTCCGTTTCCCTCAAGACAAATCATTCCTGCCCCGATTCCTCCGAGGGGATACGCCACATGATTAAGTTTTTTTCCTGAATACATTTTAGTTTTTGCCAAATTAAACACCTCTTATCTGCATTATAAATTTTCACTTTTATAAATTATACTTAAAAATGCTTCATTTGTAAACAGTATTATTCACAATAATCTAGATATTTTTTATGCAACTCATACAATCATATTGAATTATTATATAATTAATGGTATAATTATCAAAATTAAAATGTAAGGAGCGTTAAAGTGATTAAATAATATGAAAAATATACATCTTACGCTTGCCGGAAATTCTTTTTTAACTAAAAAATCCGATAATTCAAAAGAATATGTATCAAATCGAGGCTGGGAAAACTGGTCTGACTGCAATGCCGTATTCAGCGCATATATCAAAATTACGGAAAAAGCGGATTTTAAGCTATCTTTGAAATTTTCACCTGCAAAAAATGACTGTATTATAAGATGCACAATAGGAGCAGAAACCAAAAATGCCACAGTTTCCATAAATGATACTTACGCCTATTTTGGAAATTGGTCTGTAAATTCAGTCGGATACATAAAAATGGATTTCAGCGGTGTATCATGTGGCACGGAATTTCCTATGGCAAATGAAATTATTATTGAAGCAGATAACGATGAAATTTTCTGCGGATACGTAAAAAAAGACGATGTCCAAAACTATTACTGGACTAGACGCGGTCCTTCCGTTCACTGTGGGTACGATATAAAATCTCTTGGCAATGGTGAAGATTTTGAATGGTTTTATAATGAAGTCACTGTTCCCTGCGATATGTCTCCTGTCGGAACATACGCAATGGCTATTGGTTTTACCGGAGGTTATTTCGGCATACAGGTAAATTCCGAAAATGAGCGACGTATTTTGTTTTCAATTTGGAGCCCGTTTCAAACCGATAATCCAGATGAAATTCCAGAAGATAAAAAAGTCCGCCTAATCGACAAGCATAAAAATATGTATACATGTGAATTTGGAGGAGAGGGTTCGGGCGGTCAAAGCTACATGATTTACAATTGGCATTCCGGCGAAACATACAAATTTTTAATGCGAATTCACCCGACTGAAAATGAAGTAAATAAAACTACATATACCGCATATTTTTGTTTTCCCGAAAGCGGAAAATGGGAATTACTTGCGTCATTTGTGCGTCCGGATACAAATTCATATATAGAGCATCCGCACTCATTTCTTGAAAATTTTGATGATGAAAATGGATTTTTATATCGTTGTGCGGTATTCAGCAATCAATGGGCAATAACTAAAAACGGAACATGGTATGCTCCCGAAGATATCGTATTCACAGCTGACGCAACAGCGCGTGCTGGAAACCGAGAAGATTATTCGGGCGGAATAATAAACGGCTCATTTTACCTTGAAAATGGAGGATTTTTCAATCATAAAACTGAAATTTACTCAAAATTTAAAATTGACCGTTCAAATTCAGTAAAACCGAATATAGACATTTCAGAATTATAATAAAAAAATGTGTACCCCTTAAGGTACACATTTTTATTTATGTCATAAAATTATGCTCTGTGCTTCTTTGTAGCAACTACTACACCTGCAAGAGCTGCTGCTGCAACTACTGCTGCGATTGCTGTATAATCACCAGTCTGAGGAGCAGTTGTTTCTTCGGTTGTCTCTTCAGCAGCTGCTGTGGTTTCTTCAGCTATTACAGTTGTTTCTTCGACTGCCGCTGTAGTTTCTTCAGCTGCTGCTGTGGTTTCTTCAGCTGCTGTAGGTTCTGCGCCTAATACGAGAGTACCCCATGCAGATGTTGACTGCCAAGGAGCGGGGTCACCAGCGTTGGTATCAACGTTCCAACGGAAAGCCTGAGCAAATACGCCGTCGGGCTGAATATTAGCCATGAATTCAAGACCAAGCTGAGTACCTTCAGCAGGCTTAATTTCTGAGAAGAGGATAGAGCTTTCAACAATATAACCGGTTTCGGTGATTACTCCTGCGGATTCGCAGTCATAGTAACGGCTGTTTGTACCATAGCTGTCGATAACACCATTCTGGTCAAAACCTATCTGAGTATCGTCAACATCATAGCCGTCGCCTTTATTATTAAGTTCATCAATGTAAATTTCAGTAATGCACTTATCACCTTCAACATTGGGACAAGTCATTTCACCGAGTATGTAGAGGTTTGTGTCATCCCACATAAGTTTTACACGGAGAGCATGTCCGCCGAATGTATCATCATCAGCAGCGTAAGGAAGGTCAACATTAGTCCATTCAGCATTATCCCAAATATCATCGATTTTGCCGTCGATAGTAGGAGTGCCCTTAGGAGCAGTATAAGTAAGGTCGCGTGTTGCAGAAACGTTAGCTGCAAACATAGATGCAATCATCATGATTGCGAGAGTGATTCCAAATAACTTTTTCATTTTTCTTTCTCCTGTTATTTTGTTATTTTTAATACCGCATAATTCAACCAATACGATACATTAATATTATACATACAGACCATGAAAAAGTCAATACAGGTCATGAAAAAATAACGTAATTTTATAAAGATATAATAATATTTTTATAAATAGATTTATTTATAGTATCTTATCCAATCAATATAGTACTTTTGCGGAAGTACTGTGGTATCATCAGGGTCGCCGGGCCAGTCTCCTCCAAACGCGGTATTTACAATCAGAAAATGCGGCTTATGAAATTCAGGTATGTTTCTGATATCACGTTCATTATAAATTATCCCGTCAACATACCATTTTATATATTCCTCAGTCCATTCTATACCGATTATATGGAAATCATCGCAGTAATCTTCGTTAAAAAGGCGGCACGAACAAGTATTTCCCACATTTTGTTCACCGGGATAATGAATAGTTCCATAAATAGTGTCATCGCTGTTTTGCCCATGTTTTTCAGGAATTCCGCCTATAAGTTCCATTATATCTATTTCGCCGCACCGAGGCCAGCCTACTTCATTTATATCGCAACCCAGTGTCCAAAATGCCGGCCATATTCCTTTACTGTATGGGAGCTTTGCACGCATTTCTATCTTTCCATATAAGAATTCAGCTTTTCCAATAGTTTCAAGTGCAGCGGAAGTGTACGGTCTTTGCGGATTATCTTCTTTTCTGCATTCAATTACCAAACATCCGTCTTGAATATAGGAATTTTCAGGGTTGTCTGTATAATATTGAAGTTCGTGATTACGTACATATCCTTCTTCAAAAGACCAAATATCACGGTTTATTTCCGAACCGTCAAATTCCTCAGACCAAACAAGGCGGTAATCTTTCTTTTTCATAATTCACTACTCCTTTTTAATCAGATTTTCAGCTAGCAAATCAAACATATTTACAGATTTATTTTACATCTTTTATATGTGCTTGTAAAGTAAATTAGGAAAATATTTTATATTTCAGCCGCAAAATAAATAAATCAAAAATAAAAATATTCATAAATTTTATAAAAAAATGTAATTGACATATTCGTTGTTTCTTGATATAATATCTTTCAGGTAAATGTTTTTATAGTTTTATAAAACGCTATGAACGGGAAAAAGAATTGAAGTTATCGTACAGAGAGCTGTTGTTTGGTGTGAAACAGTCGAAAATTCAGTTTACACTCACCCGGGAGCGGTCGCATTAAAAGATTTATTTTTTATAAATTTAATTCGAGTAAATGCGGACGGGGTTCCTTCCGTTATAATTGAGGACGGCATTATTTTTCGATGCCTTAAAGAGGATATGATTTTTTTCATATCAATAAGAGTGGTACCGCGGAAGTTCGGTTATACATACAGTATATTATCGCTTTCGTCTCTTGCATTAATTGCCGGAGATGAAAGCGTTTTTGTTTTATCTCCGGATATAAAAAAATTTTTGTTTGAGGAGAATTTAAAATGAAACTTGCTTTTTCCACACTCGGTTGTCCGGATTTCGACTGGACCGATATATATTCAATGGCAAAAGACTTCGGATTTCAGGGAATTGAAATGCGCGGACTGGGAGACAATATTTTCGATATCAAGGCAAAGCCCTTTTGTGACGAGAATATCGACAAAACAATTGAAAATCTTAAAAAACTCCATCTCGAAATTCCGTGTCTGTCTTCCGGCTGTTCAATAAAATATAAAGACCGTGCAGATGATACCATTCTCGAACTTCGTGATTATATAACGCTTGCGTCAAAGCTAGGCAGCTCATATATAAGAATTCTCGGTGATGAACATGCTGATGTACGCGGCGAAGTTGATGATAATGTTGTTATCGACGCTTTAAAAAAGCTTATTCCGTATGCTGAAGAAAAAAATGTTACATTACTTGTGGAAACTAACGGAGTTTATGCTGACACCAAACGTCTTGCCAATATATTAGATGAAATAAAAAGTGATTTTGTCGGTGCTCTGTGGGATATTCATCACCCATACCGCTTCATGGGCGAGATGCCGGAAAAAACTGTGCAAAATCTCGGCGCATACATAAAATATACTCATATAAAGGATTCCGTAATGGAAAACGGAACCGTATGCTATAAAATGATGGGAGAAGGAGACCTTCCAATTGAATCAATTATGCGTGCGCTCCGTTCAATCAATTACGAAGGATACATTACGCTTGAATGGCTTAAAAAATATGCTCCTGATCTTGATAATGCCGGAATCGTATTCCCTCATTTCGCTAATTTTATGTGTCCATATATAGGAAATTCTTCAGAAACTGGAAGGTTATACGATAATCATGCTAAAACAGGTAAATACATTTGGCCTAAAGAGCACTTGATTGATTTGACTTTCCCACAGGTGCTTGACCGTGTAGTTGATGAATTTCCTGATCAGTATGCATTCAGATATACCACACTTGATTATACCCGTACTTACAGTGAATTCCGTGATGATGTAGATACGTTTGCACGTTCTCTTATTGCTATGGGTGTAAAAGCGGGAGACCATGTTGCAATCTGGGCTACAAATGTTCCTCAATGGTATATAACATTCTGGGCTACTGTTAAAATCGGCGCTGTTCTCGTAACCGTAAATACCGCATACAAAATTCATGAAGCTGAATATCTGCTCCGTCAGTCTGATACCCATACCCTTGTCATGATTGATGGATATAAGGATTCAGATTATGTTGCAATTATAAAAGAACTCTGCCCTGAACTTGAAACTGCCGAGAAAGGCAAGCCGCTTTATTTGAAACGCCTGCCCTTCCTGCGCAACATAATTACTGTTGATTCAAACCAAAAAGGCTGCTATACATGGGATGAAGCTATCGCTGCCGCTGAAAAAGTTCCCGTAACCGAAGTTTATCGCCGTGCCGCTGCTGTAAATAAACATGATGTATGTAATATGCAGTATACTTCCGGAACCACAGGTTTCCCGAAAGGTGTTATGCTCACTCATTACAATGTAGTCAACAACGGTAAAGCTATCGGCGACTGCATGGATTTGTCCACCGCAGACCGTATGATGATTCAAGTACCGATGTTCCATTGTTTCGGAATGGTGCTTGCAATGACCGCTTCTATGACACACGGTACTACAATGTCACCGATTCCCGCGTTTTCACCGAGCAAGGGACTTGATTGTATAAACCGTGAAAAAATTACCGCTTTCCATGGCGTTCCCACAATGTTTATAGCTATGCTCGGCCACCCTGATTTTGAAAAAACTGATTTTAGCTATATGAGAACTGGAATTATGGCGGGAAGTCCTTGTCCTATCAAGGTAATGCAGGAAGTAATTGACAAAATGAACATGAAAGAAATTTGTATTACCTATGGTCAGACCGAGGCATCACCGGCAACTACAATGTCAAAAACAACTGATTCAATCGATGTCAGAATAAATACAGTTGGCGGAGCTATGTTCGGAGTAGAGTGCAAAATTGTTGACCCCGAAACAGGCGAGGAACTGCCGGACAATGTAGACGGTGAATTCTGCGCACGCGGATATAATATAATGAAAGGTTATTACAAAATGCCCGAAGCTACTGCGGCGGCAATTGATAAAGACGGCTGGCTGCACAGCGGCGACCTTGCAAGACGCGATGAAAACGGCAATTTCAAAATTACCGGACGCATAAAAGATATGATTATACGCGGCGGTGAAAACATATATCCTAAGGAAATAGAAGATTTCATCTACACTCACCCGAAGGTAAAAGACGTACAGGTAATCGGTGTTCCTGATAAGCAGTACGGAGAAGAAATCATGGCATGTGTAATCTTAAAAGAAGGCGAGAGCATGACCGAGGAAGAGCTCAAGGAATTTGTATATACCCATATGGCAAAACACAAAACTCCGAAGTATGTATCATTTGTAAGCAGTTTCCCGATGAATGCCGCCGGAAAAATACTCAAGTACAAAATGCGTGAAGCGGCAGTTGAACAGCTCAATTTGCAGTCCGCAAACGCAATTGAAACCGCATAATCATATATTTAATATTTTAAAATAAATAAAAGACAGAGCGATTCATGTATAATACATTTATGTCGAATTGCTTTGTCTTTTTATTTTGAAAATTTAAGAAAAACTTCCGCTTGTCCATTTTTTTCTGAATTCAGTGGGAGAAATTCCATAGTGAGATTTAAAATAACGATTAAATGAAGAAAGCGTGGCAAAGCCTACATCAAATGAAATGTCAGAGATTTTTTTGTCCGTTGACCTAAGCAGTACTGCCGCCATTTTCAGACGCACGCGAATTATATATTCAAGCGGAGAAAATCCGGTTTCCATGCTGAAAACTCTGCGAAAATGATTTACGCTGTACCCGTTGATTTTCGCAATCTCCTCTATCGTAAACTCACGGTTATAATTTTGGGAGATAAATTTTATCGCGGGGTATACTGAATGAATATTTTTTGATGAGCTGAATTCAGGTGAAATTTCCTCCGCACGCATTACTTTTAAAAAGATAGTATAAAGCAGAGATTTTACCGCAGCTTTATATGAGATTTGCATTCTTTCAAGTTCACCGAATGTTATTTTTACAAGTTCCGCAAGCTCATAATCATTTAAAATGTTATTTTTTATATCAAGTGATAAATTATCAAACATTTTTTCAGCGTCAATGGTTATATAAAGCCAGCGGCTCGGATGATTATCAGGGCTCTGTGCTATATGCGGTTGATTTTGCGAAATAAATGAAGTGCTTCCGGTTTTAAATTCATAAATCCGGCTTCCGACAAAAAATAATCCCTCTCCTTCAAGACACACTCCAATTTCAAACCCATTATGATAATGAAGTCGGCGGTGACTGAAAGTTTTCTGCGTATATGCGAAATGATATACCGGAAAATCAGGCGGAAGTTCTATCGGAAAATACTCTGTTTCAGTAAATATTTTCTTTTCGGAGGCTGATTTTTCACATTCATTATCAGTACAAAATGATTCTTTCTGCACAGTATATCCCCCTTTTTGTATAGAATATGAGTAAATCTGATATATAATTGTAGCATAAATTATTTATATATTCAATATATAAAAATAGAAATGGAGGAATAATAATGTCTGATAATTTTAAAATTGACTGCTTTTGGGATATAATGACAGAATGGCAGCAGTGCTTTGATGAAGGAAAAGATGTTGAATGTTATCGTCAAACCTGTGAAACTCTGAGACGTAAAGCTGATGAGGGCATTACAAATGAACTTGAAGATACGGCTCGTTCAATAACAGAGCTTATGTATAGTTCAAAAATTCGTAATGACTTTTCATTTGAGGAGCCGTCAGATTATGATTCAATAGCGAAATCACGTCCGAATAAGCGCCATTCTTTTAAAAATAGCCTTTCGGATAATCAAATACGTTCAAAAATAAAAGGCGCATGGACTGGACGAATTGCCGGATGCCTTTTAGGTAAACCTATTGAGGGCTGGCGCAGAGAAGGTCTTTACGAATTGTTAAAAACCGCTGATAATTTCCCACTGAACAGATATATTACAAAAAAATCATTTGAACATTCGGAAGAACTTATAAAAAAATTTAATATATGGCTTGACCATTGCTGGGCAGACAATCTTAACGGCTTTGCACCAGTCGATGACGATACAAATTACACCACATTTTCCCTCAAACTTCTAGAGCATTTCGGAAGGGATTTTACTCCACAGAATGTACTTGATTCGTGGCTTTCATGGATTCCAGCATACAATACTTTCACAGCTGAAAGAATTGCGTACAGAAACGCACTTTTGGGATTGCGTCCGCCTGAATCCGCTGCATTTTTCAATCCATGCCGAGAGTATATCGGCGCTCAGATACGTGGTGATATGTTCGGATACGTCAATATCGCAAATCCCGAAAAAGCCGCTGAAATGGCTTGGCGCGATGCCTCAATTTCTCATGTTAAAAACGGTATTTACGGTGAAATGTATATTGCCGCAATGATTGCCGCAGCAGCAGTTTGTGACGATATCAGAACAGTAATTGAAGCCGGACTTGATGAAATTCCTGCGAAATCCAGACTCCGCCATGATATTGATTCCGTCATAGGCTGGTATGAAAGCGGACTTGACGCATACGAAATCATGGAAAAGATTCATCAGTGCTATGATGAACATACAATGTACGGATGGTGCCATACAAACTCAAATGCAATGATTGTTACAATGGCATTACTATGCGGAGAGAAAGATTTTGGAAAATCAATCTGTTTTGCAGTTCACAGTGCATTTGATACCGACTGCAACGGCGCAACTGTCGGTTCTATAATTGGAATAATGAACGGAATTGAAGCGATTCCCGAATATTGGTCCGCACCTTTTGAAGGAAAACTCGCTACTTCAGTAATGGATTATACTTTTACCGATGTAGATACATTAACCGAACATACAATTAAATTTATTCAGTAATAAAAAAACAGGGAGCGTTGCTTTGTCTTCGCTCCCTTAATATATTCTATTATTTTAATGTTCTCATTGCGTTTAGCATAGCGATTGCGGATACACCGACATCTGCAAAAACCGCATACCACATGTTCGCTATTCCAAATGCGCTTAAAATAAGAACAGCAAACTTCACTCCAAGTGCAAAAATTATATTTTCCACAACTATTGAATGCGTTTTTTTCGATATAGCAATAGCGTCCGCGATTTTTTTAGGATTATCGTCCATTAATACGATATCCGCAGCTTCAATAGCGGCGTCAGAACCGAGAGCTCCCATTGCAATTCCTATATCTGCGCGTGTCAGAACCGGTGCGTCATTTATTCCGTCACCGACAAACGCGAGATTTTCACCTGATTTTTTTGATTTAATCAGTTTTTCCACAATTTCAACCTTATCCGCCGGCAAAAGTTCAGCGTCAACTTCATCTATTCCGAGTTCACGTGCCACTTCATCAGCGACTGATTTTATATCGCCGGTAAGCATAACGGTTTTGCGAACACCGATTTTTTTAAGATCCGATACCGCCGCCTTTGATTCAGGCTTTACCTCGTCTGAAATTACTATATGTCCGGCATATTCTCCGTCAATGGATATATGAACTATTGTTCCATGGCTGTGACAATTACGCCATTGTGCCCCTGCGGTATGCATTAATTTATTGTTGCCCACACAGACATTTTTTCCGTCAATTATCGCCTGAACTCCATGAGCGGACATTTCTTTTACATCTGAAATTCGGGATTTATCAATTTCTTTTCCGTATTCCTCCATTATAGAAACTGATATTGGGTGATTTGAATACGCTTCAGCAAGTGCGGCATACTCAATAAGCTGATTTTCTGAAACATTATCGTTAGTATGAACGGCAGTGACTTTAAAATTGCCTTTTGTAAGCGTTCCAGTTTTGTCAAATACAATTACTCTGGTTTTTGCAAGTGCTTCGAGAT
>CALWTV010000192.1 GCA_944384555.1 uncultured Clostridia bacterium
TCTATACGATAGGCTTTATTGCCGAGGGAAACAATATGATTCCCACAATTTCCATGCTTTATATGGTTCTAGGTTTCAGCGTATTTATTTCTCTCACCTCAAATATTTTCAGTGCAAAAAAAATTCCCCCTTTTCTTAAAATTTTAATTCACTTTATCGCACTTTCAGGCTCATTTTACCTTATATTTATATTCATGAGCGGAATTTACAAAAATTCCTCAACTTCTCTTGTCGCAATGACTGCTTTTGTAGTTATTTATATTATTATAGCAATTTCCGTTTTTTTAATCAAAAAATCAATTGAAAAACGCCGACTTGATAAAATTGATTATAAAAACCAATTTGATGAAAAACTTAAAACAAAAAAATAATTTTTTCTTTTATATATTTATTTTCGATTTATAAAGGAGAACTTCATGAAAATTAATTATGAACAATCACGAAGCAGTGATGGCTTCATTTTTAAAGCTATCGCAGCGGTAGCTATTATCGTTATAGCAATCATATGTGCCTCAGTATTTATAGGCGCAAGCAAAAAAAGTGATGACTCATCATATACAAGCTCTGATAAAATTACAACCCAAAGATCTGAAACTAATTCTCAATCAAATAAATCTGATTCAAATAAAGAAAATATAGAAACCGCGCCTCTTCCTGGTGAGGAAACCCCTGTTACCGAGAGTGTTCCTGAAACCGAAACTCCGGTTCTGACTCCGATTATCGTTGACGGTGGTCTTAATATAGGCGCTGAAAATTCCGATTCATCAAATCCGGAACAAACAGGTGAAGCGGTAAATACACTTAATACGGAAATAAGCGGAAAGCCTACTGCAAATATTGAGGATTACCCTGATACAATGCTCGCTGAAACCGAAGATATGGGTCAGGAATATATCGACAAAATCACCTTTTTAGGAGATTCTACCACAAATGGTCTACGAGCCTATAAAATGCTCTCAGGCGGCAAAGAAACCACTCAGGTTTGGACCCCAATGAGCGGAACATTAACGCTTTCTTATGCAAATGTAGCTAAAATTGTATACCCCGAAACCAATACTGAAATTACAATAAAAGAAGCAGTTGAATTGAAAAAGCCCGAATATCTAGTTATCACTCTCGGTGTAAATGGTATATCTTTTATGGACGAAACTGAGTTTAAAAACGAGTATTCAAAGCTTGTAAAAAATATTCAAGCAGCATCGCCTGATACTAAAATTATGCTCCAATCTATTTTCCCAGTCGCCTCAAGTTATGATAATCAGGAATCTATAAACAATGAAAAAATCAGAACCGCAAATAAGTGGGTTCTTGATATCGCAAAAGAATGCGGCGTAAAATATCTTGATACAATAACCGTTCTTGAAGATGAAACCGGTTTTCTTCCTGAAAGCTATCAGAACGGTGACGGAATTCATCTTTGCAGTGCCGGGTTTACTGCCGTGCTTAATTATATTCGTACCCATGGCTATACTGACTAATATTTATTTTTCTTTTCGGAGGATATTAAAATGTTTCAAAAAAGCAGGATTTTTTCAATCGCACTTCTCTTTATCATGATTTTTTCATGTGTATCATGTTCATCAGCTCCCACATATCGTGACGATGTTTCCGCTTCCGAGTTGCTTGATGAACTTGCTTCCTCAATCGGTTCGTCAGACATGAGCGAGGCTGACAAAGATTTTATCGGATATTATATCGATTCTGATATATCTGTTTTATCAGACTACGCAGTAAGACTTCAAACAAACGGTGTTAATATTGATGAAATCGGTGTGCTTAAATGCGATACTCCCGCATCTGCCGAGGCAATTGCCTCGGAGTACTTAAAGAGCCGCAATGACAACTGGAATCCTAGCTATCTTGCGGAAGAACGTCCTAAAATGGAAGCTGCCGAATACCGTACATTCGGAAATTATGTAGTATACGCTATTCTTTCCGAAACAGACAAGCAGACAGTATTCAATACCGCTGAAACTTTCTTAAAAAAATAACTTTTAATAAAAAAACAATTTAGGGGAAAAAACAACTTTTTACAAGTAATGTTCTTTCCCCATTTTTTATTTTATAAAATTATGCAGATAAGTCCTCCGCTTCCCTCATTTATTATTCTTGCAAGAGTTTCCGACAGTTTCTTGCGTGCTTCATCGGGCATATGCGAAAGCTTTGTATGAAGTCCCTCATTTACTAATTCATAAAGCGATTTGCCAAACAAATTTGATTCCCAGATTTTGCGCGGATCTTCCTCAAATTCATGGAGCATATATTTCACAAGTTCCTCCGACTGATGTTCCGTTCCCACAATCGGATTTATTTCAGTTTCGATATTCGCTTTTATTAGATGTACAGAAGGAGCAGACGCTCTGAGTCTAACGCCATATCCGCCCGCTTGTTTTACAATCTCCGGTTCTTCAAGCGATAAATCATCGACATCAGGGAGTACTATACCGTATCCATTTTCGTTTACCTCATCAATTGCCGCCGCAAATTTATCATATTCACGCTTGGTTTCCGCAAGTGTTTTTAAAATTCGCATAAGCTCATCTTCGCTTGAAATTTCAAGTCCCGTCATCTCGCCTATTATTTTATAGTAAAGCTCCTGCGGCAAGATTACCTCAATGTTCGCAGTTCCGCTTCCCATATCGATTTTGCTGATTTTTATATCGCTTACATTTTCGTTTTCATTCATTTTCTTGAATGATTCGGATATATCACCCGTCTTTTTTATCGGCTTCGCACACTCTGACACAGATTCAAATACCGATTTCATAAGCCAGTGGTCTTTGCCTACTGCCGTTATCCACCTTGGAAGTGATACCTTTATTTCTCTTACTGGAAATTCAAGCAGTACCATTTCAAGAATTTGACGGATATCCTCCGCGTCAAGTTCAAGACAGTTTACAAGTGCAACCGGCGCTTCATATTTTTCCTCAAGAGAAAGCGCAAGCTCCGTTGCTTCTGGAGAAGATGGGTTTGCCGAATTGAGAATCACCGCAAACGGCTTTCCAATTTCTTTTAATTCTTTTACCACACGCTCTTCTGCCTCAACGTAATTTTCACGCGGTATTTCTCCAACAGTTCCGTCAGTGGTAACAAGCATTCCTATTGTGGAATGTTCACGGATTACTTTCTGCGTGCCAAGCTCCGCAGCTTCCATAAACGGCATAGGTTCCTCACTCCATGGTGTATGTACCATTCGCGGCGCGTCATTTTCTATATATCCTATCGCATCTGGAACTATATACCCCACGCAGTCAATCATTTTTACCTTGAGCTTTGCCTCATCTCCCACAGTTATTTCAACTGCTTCGTCGGGAATAAATTTAGGCTCAGTTGTCATTACCGTTTTTCCCGCTGAACTCTGCGGCATCTCGTCCCTTGCGCGCTGTTTATCATAGTCGCCTTTTATATTTGGAATTACCAGCGCGTCCATAAATTTCGATATAAATGTTGATTTACCTGTTCTAACCGGTCCAACAACCCCGATATAAATCTCGGAATTTGTCCGTTTTGCCATATCTCGATATATATTGCTGTTCAAAATTTACAGCCTCCCTTAATTATCATTCGCACGCCGTACATGCTGATACATTATATTATAAAATGCGGCGCATTATTCTTAAATTAATGGGAGGCTTATAAATTTTTTATTTATATTAAATTTAAATATTACGCTTAAGTATTTTTATCAACCTGTTTAAATTTTTTAAGATTGCCGGTCTTTTCCGACCTTTTTTCAAGCTCTGCGGTAAGCTGTTCAAGCGGAAGATTACGCTCAACCATCATTACCATAAGATGATAAATCAAATCCGCAATTTCTCCGGTCAAAAGCTCATTTGATTCATTTTTTGCAGCGATTATTGTTTCTGCTGATTCCTCACCGACTTTTTTCAATATTTTATCAATTCCCTGTTCAAACAGATAGCAGGTATATGAACCTTCGATTTTCTGATTCTTTCGGCTAAGTACGGTTTCATAAAGTGCCGACAATATATCTTTTTCCATTTTCTTATTCTCCAATATATTATTTTTCTATAAATTTTATTCTTGAGAAAATGTTTTCAGTGTTCTGTAAAAACAGCTGCGGCTTCCGGTATGACATGCCGGACCGATTTGCTGTACTGAAATTAAAAGCGTATCTTCATCACAGTCATATTTTATATCTTTTATATTCTGAAAATGACCAGATGTCTCGCCTTTATTCCATAATTTCTGACGTGAGCGGCTATAATACCACGTCCGTCCGGTTTCAAGCGTCAGTTTAAGCGATTCTTTATTCATATATCCCAGCATCAGCACTTCACCATTATCGCAATCCTGAATTATTGCTGGAATGAGGTCTGATTTCTGAAAGAATATATCTAAATCAATATTTTCCATTACTTATTTTCTCTTTTCCCGAATTCGATTCTTTTAATAAATCAAATCTGTATTTTTAAAACTGATTATCATATTATCAAAAAATCAAATCCGCACATTTATTCCTTTTTCGTGAAGATATTCTTTTACCTGTGGAACAGTCAATTCCCTATAATGGAACAATGACGCTGCAAGTGCCGCTGATGCTTCAGTTTCCGCGAATACATCGTAAAAATGCTGAAGACTGCCACATCCGCCCGATGCTATTACCGGTATGTTTATACTCTCTGCCGCAAGCCTTGTAAGCTCCAAATCGTATCCGTTTTTTGTGCCGTCCGCGTCCATTGAGGTAAGCAGAATTTCGCCTGCGCCCAGCCGCTCGCCCTCGTGAATCCATTCGAGCGCGTCTATTCCAGTGTCGGTACGCCCACCGTTGATATACACGCCGTATGTACCGTCATCACGCTTTTTAGCGTCTACCGCAAGCACCACGCACTGACTTCCAAACATATCCGCCGCGTCCGCGATAAGCTGTTTATTTTTTACCGCCGCCGAATTTATACCGACTTTATCGGCTCCAGCGCGCAGAATATCGCGGAAATCATCAACCGTTCTTATTCCTCCGCCTACCGTCAGTGGCATGAATACTTCTCTTGCGGTACGCTCAACAACATCTATTATCGTGCGCCTTTCCTCAAATGACGCCGTTATATCGAGAAAAACCAGCTCGTCCGCGCCCT
>CALWTV010000193.1 GCA_944384555.1 uncultured Clostridia bacterium
AGCGTCAAATTACAGGGGGGGATTATGACTTATGGCGCGGAAGTGCGGCATTCATCGAGGAAATGATAAACTGCTACAAGGAGTTTAATGACAAAACTTACCTCGACTATGCGGTAAATGCGGCTGATTATGTAATAAATAACTGGAAAACTATCGATTTTAAAGGTACAGATGTATATACCGATTTATCAAATTCTGATTATGCACAGGTTCAAAGTGTAGGACGTCTTGTTATGGTACTGTGTCAGCTTTATGAGATAACCGGCGAGGAAAAATATCTTGATTGCGCAAAGGTACAGACAGAGGCAATTATAAATGCTCAGGATGCTGACGGCTTATTCATTCATGCGTTTTCATACGGCTGGTCACACGCAAATGCGTATGCAAACGCAGTAATGGCGCTTTCATGGATGTGGAGAGAAACGAAGGAAGATGTTTATCTTTCATCACTTGATAAGGCGATTAAGGGAATGAATGAAAAGACACTTCTTGACCTCGGAAATCTCGATATGGCGGGAACTAATCCGGACTTTAAAGGCGCGTCGGTTTATACACACGGCAGAATGGCACAGGGCGTCATAATGGCGGCTTATTTTACAGGAAATGAGGAATATTACCGCGCGGCTGAAAAATTGCTTTACTATGTTGTCGGACGTAATGAGGACAATGCAGACTGTCAAGACCCGTCTAATGGAAGTTATCGCTATTACATTGACTATTACGGCGGTTCAAATATAGAAACAAGCAGTGAAGTTAATTTAGGAATGATTCAATACGCTGTACTTGAAAAATACTGGGCAAACAAATAATTAATCCGAGCCATAAGGAGCTTTTTAGAAAAATTTATTTTAAATAATGATATCGGCAATACTCTAAATATAAAAAATATTATTGAAAAGGAGATTTTAAGAAAATGAAAACCGAACTTCATTATTATGATATTTATCCTAAAGTATTTTTATGCGGAAAAGAAACCACTGTCACAATAAAGCCGCTTGGATTCCATGCCGCTTTCAATGATGATGAATATACAATAAGCGTTCACCCGATAAGCGAGGGCTCACATGGCACATATCCTGACAGACCCAATTATTTCAAATATACCGTAAAACCGAACGCAGACGGTACATTGTCATTTACTCATACATATTCCGGTGAACAGGAACATTATATCCGCGTTTGGGATAAAAACGGAAACAGAAAAGTTCAGCTTTCCGTATATTCACTTAATGAAGATATGCAGGGACGCTATCCGTTCAAAGGCGATTTGCATATGCACACCTGCCGCTCAGACGGACGCGAAGCTCCTGAAATTGTATGTGCTAATTACCGCAAATATGGCTATGACTTTTTTGCGATTACCGACCACGGACGCTATTATCCGTCACTTGACGCAATTGCCGCGTATAAAAATGTGCCGATTGAATTTAACATAGTGCCCGGTGAAGAAATTCATCTCCCCGGAAACGATATTCATATCGTAAATTTCGGCGGTGAATTCAGCGTAAACGCACTTGTAGAAGGAACCGCACAGTATAATGAAGGCGGTAAATGTATATGCCGCCGTTCAATAAATCCCGATATCACTCCCGATACGCTTACCCGTGAGCAATACGAAGCCGAGGTAAACGCACTTATACCCACACTCAATATTCCAGATGGAATCGAAAAATTCCCTTATGCCGCATGTGTATGGATTTTCAATCAAATTAAAAAAGGAAACGGTCTCGGTATTTTTGCTCACCCGTATTGGATTTCTGATATGTTCCAAGTTCCCGAAACATTTACCGATTATATGATGGAAACAAAGCCGTTTGATGCGTATGAAGTTTTGGGCGGCGAGAATTATTTTGAACAGAACGGTTTCCAAACGGTTAAATATTATGAAGATGTCGCAAAAGGCAGAAAATATCCTATCGTTGGAAGCACAGACAGCCATTCATCAGTAAATAACCGTAATGGTCTTATCTGTTCTACAATCGTATTTGCTCCGGAAAATGAGCGCAAATCGCTTGTTTCTTCAATCAAGGATTTTTACAGCGTAGCAGTAGATACAATCAGCGCAGAATACCGTATTGTTGGTGATTTCCGTTTGGTCAAATACGCTAACTTCCTTATTAATAATTATTTCCCAATTCATGATGATTTGTGCTTTGAAGAAGGACGCGCAATGAAAGATTATGTCTGCGGAGTAGACGGTGCTGAAGAAATCTTGAACACAATAAGCGGCAGAATGAAAAAAATGAGAGAAAAATATTTCTCCCTCTAATAAAAAATCCATTCTCAGAAAAGTTTCTGTCAAGGGGCAGAGCCCTTGAAACCAACATTAGGAGGTAATTTTTATGGAATATAAAAATTATGCCGTGTTCGGCACAGATTCAGTCGGAAGAAAAATTTCCGAATATGTCTCTCATAGAGAAAATCGCCTTGTCGGACTGTTCTATTTTTTGTGGTGCGGAGAACACGGCAGGCATAAACCTTATGATATATCAAAAATAACCGCTGATGACCCTGACGCAGGTCATAAACCTGGTTCAGAAGTTTTGGGCGGTATCGGTACATACCACCATTGGGGCGAACCGCTTTACGGATATTACTATTCCGATGACGAATGGGTTATACGCCGCCATATGAAGCTGATTTGCAGTGCGGAAATCGATTTTCTGTTTTTTGATACCACAAACGCGGTTATTTATGAAAAAAACGTAAAAATCGTTATGCGCGTGCTTGATGAGTATCGCCGTGAGGGATTCCGTATACCGAAAGTGATGTTTTATACAAATACAAATTCAGGAGATACCGTTAAAAAAATATATGACGCTGTATACGCTCCCGAGTATATGAAGGAAACGTGGTTCTGCCTTGACGGAAAACCTGTGATTATTGCAAAGCGCGAAGAATGTTTGCCTGAACTTAGAGAATTCTTCAACATAAAAGATTCTCAATGGCCGAACGAACCCGATAAGCGCGGCGGTTGGCCTTGGATGGATTTCACCAGACCTCAGCGAATTTTTGAAAATACTGACGGTGTGCCGGAAGTTATAAATGTGTCGGTAGCTCAGCACCCTCAATTGAGATTCGGCGATAGTGTGCTTTACGGCGAAAACGGAAACTGCGGCCGTGCATATCATGACGGAGCAAATGACAGCAATAAAGATGCGTATAAATATGGCGGAAACTTCGCGGAACAGTTTGAAAGAGCGATTGAAGCCGATGTTCCGATTACTCTTGTCACTGGCTGGAATGAATGGATTGCCGGACGGTGGCAGGGAATTGACGAACGTCCGATAATGTTTGTGGACTGCGCCAATTATGAATATAGCCGCGATATTGAGATGATGCGCGGCGGATATATGGATAACTATCTGTTTCAGCTGATATCGTATGTACGAAAACTTAAGGGTTCTGCACTTTCTGAATATGCGACAGACGGAGTATATGAAAATTACAGTGATGGAATGTTTGTGCGTGATAATGACGGTTACTGTACTCACTATTATAATGATACCTCGGTAAATGGAATATCGTCCGTAACCGTCATTATCACGCACAAACATTCCATCACTGTAATTTTC
>CALWTV010000194.1 GCA_944384555.1 uncultured Clostridia bacterium
TTATTAGCAACTTCTACGGGATTAAATGAAATCGCAACATAGAAATAACCGAATGCAATTATAAATATGAAGAATAAAATCGCATAAAATATTGAAGATGCGGAGAAGAATTGCTGGAATCCATACCAGAATGTGCCTTTTTCCGGTGTTGGGAAAAACAGCGCAACTGTGGATGGAATAGCTAAAATAGAGTTTGCGAAGATAATCGGCATAACGCCTGTCATATTGAGCTTTATCGGAAGATTGGAGCTCTGACCGCCGTACATTTTTCTGCCGACAACTTTTTTAGCATACTGAATCGGTATTCTGCGTTCACTGTTTGTCATAAATACAACAAATCCGATTACGACAATTCCGATTACTACTGCTAAAATTGAAACTATAAGTCCTACTATGCTGAAACCTTCACTTGTAACTATACTGTACCAAAGACCAGATACAATAGCCGGACCGCGTGATAAGATATTTGCTAAAAGTATGAGAGAGATACCGTTTCCGATACCGTTTTCATTGATTTTTTCAGCGAGCCACATAACAAGTGCAGAACCTGCGCAGTAAACTATAACCATAACGAATCCGCTGAAGAAATCGGTTTTTATAAGAGCTCCGCTGTTACGAAGATACATATAGTAACCGTAGCTGGTAATTAATCCGAGACCAACAGTAACATAACGTGTAATCTGGGTAATCTTTTTTCTGCCTTCTTCGCCCTCTTTTTGAATTTTCTCGAGTGCGGGAATAGCGATTGTAAGGAGCTGCATTACGATTGAAGATGTGATATATGGAGAAATACCGAGTGCAAACAATGTTGCCTGTGAAAAGGCGTTACCGGATAAGATGTTCAAATACTGGAAAATAGAGCCTTGCGTAGCTGTCATGTAATAGTTTAACATATCCGCGCTGACATACGGCATAGGTATTACAGCACCGATTCTGTAAAGTATTACAATGAACAGCGAAAACATTACTTTTCTTCTGAGGTCAGGTACTTTCCAAGCATTTGCTAAAGTCTGGAACATCTTACTTCACCTCGGCTTTTCCACCGGCTGCCTCAATCTTTTCCTTTGCGCTTGCCGAAAAGACTGCTGCTTCTACGGTTAATTTTTTAGTAATCTCGCCATTTCCGAGTACTTTGAGACCACCAAGCGGCTTTTTAATAATTCCGCTGGCGAGCAGTGTCTCCATATTGACTGTATCACCGTCATTGAATTTATCAAGAGCGCTGACATTTACTATTGCATATTTAGTAGAAAATCTGTTTGTAAATCCTCTTTTAGGAAGTTTTCTGTAAAGAGGAAGCTGACCGCCTTCAAATCCGGGTCTTACTCCGCCGCCTGAGCGAGCGTTCTGACCTTTATGACCTCTGCCGCCGGTTTTGCCGTTTCCGGAACCGGGACCTCTGCCTTTACGCCATGCGGGTGTAACCGAACCGGGTGCGGGTGAAAGTTCATGGAGCTTCATTGAATATCCTCCTTGTAAAAATTGTTTCAATCCACGCTCGATAATTTTACGGAGCGCGACTGCATTTTTTATATGCGTGTCTTGATTTTTCATATCAGTGAGGGATATCGATTCTCTCCGCCCTTCACTGCATTAAGTTTTTTACGATTAATTTGCATTTAATATATGCCAAATAACTATCGCTTTATTTTCTTAAAATCTTCACGCTGAGTTGAATTTGTTTTAATAAATCAGCTTTAAGCCACATAGGCTTGCGGCTTAGCGTGTCATTTACGATTTTTCAACCTTTTCAACCGTTACAAGGTGACTTATCACCTTTACCTTGCCTGCAATTACGGCGTCATCATCGTGAATAACGAAATCACCGATTTTATTGAAGCCAAGGGATTTTGCGGTAGCTTTCTGATTGGGTTTAGAACCTATAAGGCTCTTTACTAAGGTTACTTTTACTTTTTCCATTATGGTGCCTCCTTAGCCTATAACCTGGTCAGCGCCGATACCGCGTGTGCGGGCAACTTCATCAACTGTGCGGAGTTCTTCAAGAGCCGCGAAAGTTGCTTTTACGACGTTGGTGGGGTTGTTGGAGCGAAGGGACTTTGCTCTGATGTTTTTAATTCCGACAAGTTCGAGAACTTTACGAACAGTACCGCCTGCGATAACTCCGGTACCGGGAGCCGCCGGCTTCAATAATACGGAGCCTGCGCAGTATTTGCCGAGAATTTCGTGAGGGATTGTGGTTCCTTTTAAGGAAACTTCAATCATATTTTTCTTTGCGTCTTCAATTCCTTTGCGAATTGCGTCCGGAACTTCAGCTGCTTTTCCGAGTCCGTAGCCTACGTGACCATTTTCATCGCCAACTATCATAAGAGCGGTGAAACGAGCTATACGTCCGCCTTTAACGGTCTTGGATACACGATCGAGTGCAACGAGCTGCTCTTTTAAATCGAGTGTCGAAGCGTCTATTTTCAGTGCCATTATAGCTTTCTCCTTAAATTAAATGGATGTTTAAAACGGTTTATTAACCTAAATGATTTGTTTGACTTCTGTTTTAAACAGTGTACAAACCGGATTTTCGCATATATAGGAGCGGTGAATATACGGAAAAATTAGAAATCAAGTCCGCCTTCACGTGCGCCTGCTGCGAGTTCCGATACACGTCCGTGATATAAATAGCCGCCGCGGTCGAATACAACTGTTTCGATTCCGTTAGCCTTTGCTCTTTCCGCAATAAGCATACCGACTTTTTTAGCAGCATCCTTGTTGCTGCCGCAACCCTCGAAGCCTGCTTCAAGAGTTGATGCGGAGACAAGGGTTACTTTTGCTACATCATCAATTATCTGAGCGTAGATATTCTTATTGGAGCGATAAACAGCAAGACGAGGGCACTCCGCAGTTCCGGAAATTTTGCCTCTAACGCGGGCATGTCTTTTAAGACGCTGTTTATTTGAATCTTTTCTGCTGACCATACCGTTTGCCTCCTTCTATTATTTACCGGTTTTTCCGACTTTGCGACGAATTCTTTCATCGCTGTACTTAACGCCCTTACCATGATAAGGCTCCGGAGGTCTCTTGCTGCGAATAACGGCTGCCATCTGACCTACATCCTGTTTGCTTGCGCCCTTTACAACGATTGTATTAGCGTTAGGCACATCAAAAGTAATTCCATTGCCTTCTTCGATAGTAATCTGATGTGAATGACCGAGATTGAGTACCAAAGACTTGCCAGACTTTGCAACTCTGTATCCGACGCCGACTATTTCAAGAGTTTTTGAATAACCGTCTTTTACACCGATTACCATATTATTGATAAGGGTTCTTGTTAAACCGTGAAGCGCACGGCATTCTTTTTCATCTGAACTGCGTTCAACGGTAATAGTTGAACCGTCCTTTTTAATTGTCATTTCTGACGAGAATTGCTGTGTGAGTGTTCCGAGCGGACCCTTTACGGTAACAACATTCGCATCACCGATAGTTACGTCAACGCCTGCGGGAACAGTAATAGGAGCTCTTCCAATTCTTGACATTTTGTTTTCCTCCCCTTACCAGACAAACGCGAGCACTTCGCCGCCGACGTTTTCTTTTCTTGC
>CALWTV010000195.1 GCA_944384555.1 uncultured Clostridia bacterium
CAAGAGGAAGGACCACGTGCCGTCGCCCGAGGTCTCGTTGAGCGAGAGCTCGGGTTGGGCGACGCCGGGGAGCTGGGTGGGCGCCGGGGGCAGCTGGATTTCCGGCTTTCTAATAAGGTGTCCGGCGGTAGAAACCCCGCCACAGAGAAACGAGTCTAAGATGTTTTAGCCTTTGCCTGGACATATCATCTTAGCCGCCGGACACATAATCCACTCCGTTAAGATTGGTATGTCCTCTGTGAAATCGGAGGTTTCTAATCTCCATCAGGCGCCCTCGCCTGATAAACCAATCTTAAGCATAATAATTTTAAATTGTCAACTTTTAATTAGGCTAATATTTTATTTTGTCAACATAAGGCTCATGGTTCGGGAATAAAAGCGATTATTTCTGTGGATAAGGGCATTTCCTGCCAATGGCCATTTTCCCACAAATCAACCATTTTTTTCCGATATTCTTCCCCACTATCCAAAAGCCATGTATGAATAACCCAATAATAGCCCGGTTTTAATTTATTAACACATTCCTGCATTTCAACCCTCAATATCCAAACCTGTAAAACCGCGCGATTCGCTGCAAAGCCCGCGCTAAGTCAAACTTTTGGCATGCTACATACTGCCTCCCCATATATTTGTTCATACTAGCCGGAGCAACAATAGGTTCATCATCAATGCAGACCTTAATGACAACATTTCGCCATTCTTCAGGAAGGCAGGCAATAGCTTTCAGATATTTGTCCTGTGCCTCTAAAACATGAGAATAATTATCTGCAGCATTTCCTCCATCAACTTTCACTTTTAAAAGGTCAAACGATTTTATACCACTGCCAAAACCAAGATGATGGTAATATGCAAGTTTCCTGCCTGCTTCCAAACGGACAACAGCCGTACTTCGGCTTTCCTGCAGATCCAAATCGCCCTGATTACAGTAACGCAAGAGCACTTCAGGAAAATATCCATGATTGTCTACAACCGTAAACTCTCTTTTTTTCATTTGCGCTTCCGGATACGGCGCCAGAATAATATTTCTGATACTTTTCTTCCCCATAAAAACCTCCTATAAACCCGCTGCTTTTGACATTTCCGCCTCATCCGTCCGGTAATGCGCTCCAAGATATTTTACCAACTTTTCCGCTCCATTACCAAAATAGCCGCCTTTGAGATCGTTTTTACTTTCAAACTGATAATCTTTACCAAACATCTGACGACAAACCAAAATCAGAATATTGCTGAAATCGTTAAACAAGCCGCGTTTCATAGCCAGCACACACCGTTCAGACAAATCCAATTTTCTCCACTCGCCAGCCGGAATCTCCCGAGCCAGCAAATCTTCGGCAACGTAACGAACTGCCCGCTCATACACCGGCAACAAATGCCGACAACCACCGAGACGAATATCCCGCCTCATAAGGTCGGAAGCCATGTTTTTGGGCGCTTTTTTCTCACAGCCAAGCACGGCCGGTTCTTCCCAGCAATGACCGCTCAAATCGACATCCGGCCATTGCTGGCGGGCAATTTCCAGATACTTGTCGCGGGAAGCTTTGCCATACTTGTCGCCCAGTTAATCAGCGCATTTGAAAATCCTGCCGCGCATTCCCTGATTATCAGATTTAGCGGCCAGAAACTTCTTAAATTCCGCAGGATTAGGCGCTTTGTTGTATTCCGTTTCCCGGCGGTAAGCCTTTAATGCGTCCAGAATATCCGTTTGCGAGTGCCCTTCCAAAATCTCTGTCCAGAGTTCAACATCAATCTCATCAGGGTATTGAAACGTCGGATAAAGTCTTTTGACCTTATCAAGAAAAAACTTCGTTGCTATCAGCTGTTCACTCATTGCAAAGCCTCCAGTCTACGGTAAAAATCATCGTCTGTTTTGGAGTTGGGATGACTTTCCTGCCTGTCCATACATCCCTCAAGGCTCAAAAACTTCTCACGAAAAGCGCTGCCACTTTCGATAACGGAAACATACTGCTCACCAATATGCTCGCCGTACCAGCTAAGAGCTTTGTTGATACGCTCAATGGCTACCCCCTCTATCCGATGCAGTTGTTCAAAAGATTTCGCCCAGGATGTAATTTTGTTTTGATTGATTTTAATATTTTTATGACTTCGAACAATACCAGCCAGTCGTCCAGCTTGCTCAACGAAGCAAGTGGCGACAGATTGTTTATGTTCATCGTTTATGTTCTTGTTCCCGTTTATGTTATTTGTTATAGGTTTACCTTCGTTATCGATAGTTAACGATGGATAACGTTCGTTATCGTTCGTTTCCCTTGGTTCACTCTCGTCAACGGTTATTCCCTGTTCTTCAAGAGTTTCCAACGGTTGAATACCTTGGTTATCAATCGTTTTCCTATCCCAGTAGTTTTTAATTGTTTCTTTGTTTTTATTGCTGCGCTCTAAAAACTCATCGTAGTCTTTTTGGATTTGTGACCGTATAAACCCCCAAATAGGCACATTAACCGGTTCATAATTAGGGAACATTGTTATGGCTTTAAGAAGTTCTGCCATCTGCTCGGTATTCAAACAGACATACAATTCGCCCCATTCAGGATACAGCCGCGGCGAAAACAGTTTCGGTGTGTACTTGCTCATTGCTCCATTTCCTCTATTTTTCTGTTGATCTCGTCCAAATCAAAATCCCCTTTTTCTTTTATCGACTGGACTATCATCTGGTGCTTCAATTTCCATTTCTCGCTATCGGTCATATTTCCTCAGCACATCTCTGATTTCGTCAATAAGCTCGTCTTTTTCATCCTGAAGGTCTTCAATCTCGCTCTGAAGCTCGATTACCCTATCCTCAAGCTCGTCTTTTTCATCGAGAAAACCCTCGTCTCCACACAGGTCTAAATAATCAATAAAATCACCCATAACTGTTGACGTCGCGCCAACAAGCTGTGCAACCTTGACATCATTGTAATAAATATCCTCGCCTATCAGCTTAAGCATTTAAGAGTTCTCCCTTCCCATAAATTTTTTCCATTGCCTCTTCATATGAAAAAGCGGTCAAAAAAAACTGTCCAGATTTTGTGAAAACCAGCGTATCACAACTTCCGATAATATTTTTCTGACTGTGAACGCATTTGATATCACTCTTGTAAATACGCTTTTTATTGCTATTTAATAATGGCAATAACACTGTCTTTGTATTTTTCATTTACCGCCCTCCTTTATCTTTCTTTTTAACCTGTTGATTTCCCTTTTCATCAACCAATAAAAAAGCCATTCTCTGAACTTATTTGCCATTGGCCAGCCTCCATGCTGAGAAAGCTTTCAGCTTGCGCTCAATCTCCGGTCTTTGGCCTTTGTGTGTCATATACGCCCGCAAAAGGTTAATTTCGTAGCTGTAAACCATCTCCGTCCGCATATCGTATCTTTTAGGCGTCGGCGAACCTTTAATTCTGTCCAGTAACTTCTTAAACCTGACGATATACTCCGTTGTTGTTTGACCATTTCCGCATAATGTTTACGTCCATCTTTTTATCCCTTGCTTCAAAAATCTGGTTTTTCTCAGGCAGGCACTCTATATATCGGCCTATCATGGCTCCGATTTTAGACTTGAAACGATATTCCAAAACTGTTGCCACAATGGACACGTCCGCCATTTCTTCAAGCCATCTTTCCCGGTTTTTCCCATATTCCGCTTCGGCTTCGCAGAGTTCCTCTTCCAGCTTCTTAATCTGTTTTTCGCACCTCAAACCCGGAAAAGCCTCGATGCTCCATTCCATGATTCTTATGTCCGACCATTTGTTCTTTCTCATTGTTCCAATTCCTTCACAATCTTTTGCCTGCTTTGTTTCAAAAACTCTTCAACAGTCAGGGCTTCTTCCAAAAGATAAGTTTTTAATCCTTTGTTTTTCTGATTAAGCAAAAACTGTTTGCGAAAAGGGTTTAGAATTTCAAACTGTAGCATTCCATCATGTACAAGCCGGTGCTCGTCAAATGTCAGCGGAATAATGTTGCGCAAATCCCAGCGCAGCAGCATGTCCGACCTGCCAATATAATGATGCCCACATTGCGCCGGATAACCGGATATGTAGCTTCTCTGGCGGCAAGCCCACTTCTGAACTAAAGCATCAAGCTCTCGGATTTTAGCGGCATATCGCTTCACTCACTTCCGCTCCCCGGTCAGATACTCTTTAATGTTTAAGCCATTCTCTGAAGCTTTTTTTTTCAAATATTTATTGCGCCAATAGGGAATTTTTCCAGACCTCTGCCAGCCTTGAATAGTTGTTAATGGGATTTTTGTTTTCCGGCTCATTTGCGTAAGCCCTCCAAACATTTCTATTATTTTGTGTATCATTTCTCCTCCTTTGATTATGAGTATCGTAATTTAATAAAAGACTCATGTCAAGCAAAAAATTATTATAAACATAATTTACTTTTTACGATTTTTCGTATTATAATTGCGCGAGAGGTCAAAATGTACGATTTAATAAAAACCAGACTTAAAGAAATAGGCAAAACGCAAAAAGAACTTGCTGAATACCTTAAAATTGCGCCACCGCACTTAAGCGCCATCTTTAAAGGTATCCGCCGCATCCAATCCGGAGAGGTGCCGCTTATTGCCGAATTCTTAGGATATAATATTGAAAGTTTCATAAAATATGTAGCCGGACAGGAAGTTCAGACAGAAGAACTGAACACTTTAGCCGTCCAGCAAGTATACCGCATAGGTTTTGTTGAAGCCGGTGCGTGGACAGAAGCTGTTCAGTTGCCGCGCGATGAATGGCGACCTGTCAATTATCCGATCAATGATAATTTACGCAAACGCAATGTCTTTGCTCTCGGCGTTCGCGGCAGTTCCATGAACAAGATATTTCCTCCCGAGCGGACGACTCTTATTTGTTTAGATATTGCTGATTATTGCGATTTGGTCCCTGAAGGTATTCAAAATGGTGATTTTATTATCGCCCAAAGAGTTTCAAATGACGGAAAATACGAAGCAACCGTAAAAAGATATAACCGCTTAGATGATAATACTGTAGTTCTGGAAGCTATGTCCACTGACCCGCGTTATACGAACATCATAGTCGGCAGCGAAAGCTGTGAATATCAGATCACTGCCGTTGTCATTGATTATCAGACAAAATTAAAGGACTTATGATGATAAGAGAACATTATGCTCGACCGTGTCATCTACATTATCAACGCCAAAAAGTTTAATATTTAATTGACATAAACAAAATTTTAACTTATTAAACTTGAATTAACTATCACGGTGATATATAATGAATATTGAAGATAAAGTCAAAAATTTGTCTTATATGACTGGGGTCATCAATGCTATGTCTCGTAGCGGAAATCTGGATTTCTGCTATACAGAACACTGCAGAGAACGAATGATTGAACGAAATATCACCGTTTCAGATATTCGTTTTGTACTGAAAAATGGTATTATTGAAGAATATCAAGGACAAGCCAAACATTCAAGTACAGACAAAATCCATCGCTATAAGATAACCGGCCCTTATTACGGAGATGAGCACAGTTGTAGAAACATAAGTTTGATTATTTTAGTGCAAATCGACAGATTTCAAGAACCGGCCATAAAAGTACAAAAAATAATAACAACCATGTGGAGAGATTAAAATGAAAGAACCTTATCACTACATTGAATCAGGTCTGGATAATGTATATCTCTACAATCTTCCGGAGGTTCAGGATATTCAAGGAGAAGGGGTCATCTACATTCCCAGAATAAATCAATTGCACAGAGTTATTGCCCAAGGAATTATCAATAAAAATGGTCTGCTTAATTGCCACGAAATACGATTTTTGCGTACAGAAATGGAAATGAAACAATCAGAATTCAGCAACCTTCTTGGTAAAGAAGCTCAGGCTTGCGGACGCTGGGAAAGAAATGAATGCCCTGTTGATAAAACAACGGATACTCTTATTCGTATCTTGACAGCCAAAATAATGGATATCCCGGTAAATATTGAAAAAATACCTGAGTTGAACCAAAAAGATGCGGCCAATGACAACATTAATATTGACGGCAGCAACGAAATTTACACTTTAATGTCCGCAACAGCAATTTAACCAAATTAACGTAAACTCATACCGCCTTCGGGCGGTATTTTTATTCCTCAATAATCCACAATGCTATTCCATACATATCACAAATTTCACGAACACGATTGATATAACGCAAATCTTGGACACTCTCCACAATCAACGCTATCATCGGTTTTTTACTGGTTTTCAATCCATAGTAAAGCGACTGTCCGACCGCTTCAGCCCATTTTGAAGCAAATTCAAACTCAATCGCGTATTCGTCGGTTAGACAATCCACACGTGTTCTGTCCGGCAATTTGTATTCCAAAGTCCCCTGACAGTGCTTTTCCTGATAATATTTTTCATGATGCTTATGCTTGGCCTGTACGGGACAAACCCAAAAAAAGCATAAAATAGCAACAACTAAAAACCGCATAAGATTCTCCATCTCTATTTATAGTAAATATTAAATAAAATAAATATCAAGAAAAAAATCTTTCTTTGTTTTTCAATCTGTTACGAAAAACATAACAAATAAATTATTTTTTTCGTAATTTTATTGTTGACAACTAATTATGATTATCGTAATGTTGATTCATAAGAACATCAAACAAGGACGTTAAAACATGAGAAACAAAGAGTTTGACTCAATCCTTAACCGGATGTGTCGGAGGTTTGAAGAAAACGAATTTAATCCCGAGGAATGGTCATACGGATACGACATCAGTCTGACTTTTGCTTTCTCCGAATATTTTAACAACCTTGAGGATTATCAGATAGCTGAGGAATTTGAAGACGGTGATGAAGATTTGGAAAAAACCGTAAAGCTA
>CALWTV010000196.1 GCA_944384555.1 uncultured Clostridia bacterium
CTCTGTTATCCTTTAGGTCTTGGAATATACGGAGCATGGATAAGCTTAATGCTTGATCAGTACATGAGATTTTTCATAATGTGGAGAAGGTTTGCAGGCGGAAAATGGTGCAAAATTAAAATTTAAAAAATTATATGTTTATTATAAAATCAGGAGATTTAAAATAAAATTATGAAAAAGCTCAGTACTTTCATATCATTTATTCTTTGTATATTTATTACATTATCGTTATGTGCTTGTTCACCAGCTCAATATAGTAATGCGGGAGTTTTAACCGATAAATATACCTCGGACGGAATGGAATTTGATATCTACTATCCCACAAACAGAATATATGATAAAAACCCTGTATTCATTTATTTTCACGGCGGAGGTTGGGTCAGCGGAGATAAAAACGAAATCAATGAATCTCTCTCGCCGCTTTTGGAAGGATTGCGTGAAAATGGATTTATAGTGATTTCCGCAAATTATACATTTGCCAATGCAGAAGACGGAATATCAATGTATGACTGTGTGTCTGATGCGATAGACTGTGTGGAATATTTTTGTGAAAATTCAGAAAAATACGATATTGATAGTAATAATATTATTGTGGGCGGATACAGTGCGGGAGCTTATCTCGCAATGATGGCGTCTTTCGCAAATGAAAGCGATTTCTTTTCAGGAGAATATACGCTTGAAACTCCATACAAAGTAAAAATGTGCGTTGATATTGCGGGACCTGTGGTATTTTATGACCTCTCCACTGAAGACGAGTACAGCGACTATCGTTCCGAACCTCTCGATTTTTATTCAAACATAGTTACTGATTATACATCTGAAACCCTTTATGATGATTTGCACAATCGAAATCCGCTCAACTACATAGAAAAAAAGCACAGTATCATTGATATGCTTATTTTGAGAGGGAGCGGAGATACAGTTGTCCCACAAGCACATGCAAATGATGCGTTTGCTGCCGCCAATATGTACAAGCTCGATACATCTATGATTGAGGTTGAAAACATGACACATATTTTTACACCGCATGATACTTCAAAACCTATGGGAATGACTATAAACGAGATGTGTGGCTTAATAGTATCAAGATGCATTGATGCGATAAAGTAACCTTATTTTGCTGATTATTGCGTAAAATTATCGTATGTCCGATTTTATTATTGTATGTTAAGCGAAAATATGATATAATAATAATGTTATAGATTAAATTTGCAATAATGTATGGAGGATAAATTAAATGGCTGAATTAAGATGGAATCCTATGATTCGCGACTGGGTCATGATTGCATCAAACCGTCAGAACAGACCTAATATGCCTAAAAATTACTGTCCGTTCTGTATCGGTTCAGATAAAGTACCGGAAAAATACGATGTTTATGAGCATGACAATGATTTTCCGGCGCTTTCTCAAAACCCGCCCAAACCTGATGATATCGCTACTGATTTTTATAAAACTGCGCCGGCTTACGGAAAATGTGAGGTAATTCTCTTTTCTTCTGAACACAATGGCTCGCTTAGTTCCCTTTCCGATGATCATGTATTAAAGCTCGTTGAACTTTGGAATGAACGTTTTAATTGTATATCGTCAGATAAAAAAATTAAATATGTATTCATATTTGAAAATCGCGGTGAAGTTGTGGGAGTTACTCAGCCTCATCCTCACGGTCAGATATACGGTTACAGCGTACTTCCTAAAAAAATTGAAATCGAACTTGAAAGCGCAAAGGATTATTACAGTGAAAACGGAAAATGTCTTTTCTGTAAGATGAATGAGGAAGAAATCAGTTTCGGTGAAAGAATAATTACTGAAAATGAAGACTTTATCGCATACATACCATTTTTTGCAGATTACGCTTACGGTGTATATATTGTGGCAAAATCACATAAAAATAATATAGCACAGTTTAATCAGCGTGAAAAGATGAATCTTGGAAAGATATTAAAGGATATAACCGGTGCATACGATTGTATATTTGATATGAAATTCCCTTACATGATGTGTATGCACAATGGACCAGTCAATATGGAAGGCACTGAATTTGAAAATCACAATGATTATTATCACTTCCATATAGAACTATATCCGCCACTCAGAAGCAAATCGGCAATTCAATTCCAGGCATCGTCTGAAACCGGAGTATGGGCTCACTGCAATCCTACTGCGCCCGAAGAAAAAGCCGTTGAAATCAGAGCTGCGCTTGAAAAATTCAAGAAATTAAAATAATAATTTTAATAATATCAGGGTAAATGCTTGAAATTACGTTTTTCTTGCAATACCCTGTTTTTTACCAAAAAAATCATAATGAAAGGATTTTTAATTATTATGAACGGTGTGCTAAAAGAACTTAATCCAAAAAGATTTTTTAAATTTTTTGAAGAAATATGTGATATCCCTCATGGTTCGGGAAATGAGGCAGCACTTGCATCTTATCTTGAAAAATTTGCGCATGACAGAGAAATTTTTTGTATACGTGATTCAGTAAACAATGTGTTAATGAGAATAAACGCTAGCGCAGGAATGGAATCAGCTCAACCGATTTTGATTCAAGGACACATCGATATGGTTTGCGAAAAAAACAGCGGCACAGTTCATGATTTTGAAAAAGACCCGCTTGATTTAAGAATATCCGATGGTTGGGTATACGCAAATGGTACAACTCTCGGCGCAGATGACGGTACAGCAGTCGCAGTTATGCTCGCATTAATGGACGAACCTGAGCTTGTTCACCCTGAAATGGAATTTTTATTCACTACCGGAGAGGAAACCGGATTAATCGGCGCGAAAAATTTTGATTACAGCCTAATAAAATCAAAAATACTTATAAATCTTGACACCGACAATGAAAGCGAAGTTATTGCCTCATGTGCCGGCGGACAGCGGTCAAGAGTTATTGTACCGCTTGAAAATCAGATTTCTAAACAAAACAATGAAACTATAATCAATTTATCAATAAGCGGACTTGCCGGAGGTCACTCTGGAGGCGATATTCATCTTGGACGTGCAAACGCAAATAAATTAATGGGACGTATACTGAATGAAATTCTTTCTGTATCAGATGTAAGAATAGCGGGAATTTCAGGGGGCAATAAGGACAATGCTATTCCGCGTGAATGTATTTGCAAATTCGCTGTTCCCGCTGAAAAATATGATTCTATTGTAAAAATTATCAATAAAATCTCCTCAGAAATAAAAGAAGAAGTATGCGCCGAGGACAAAAACATTAAGATTGATTTTTCAAAATCCGATGAAAATATACCGGCACTTGATTCTCAGATTTCTGCGAATTTGATACGTTTTATTTGCTCAATCCAAAACGGCGTAATTGAAATGGATAAATCAATGACGGAAATGGTCGAAACTTCTTCAAATCTCGGAGTTATCGAACAACAAAGCGATATGATAAGACTTACGATATCGTCACGTTCCTCGATTGAAAGCAGACTTGACCAAATAGCTAATCAAATAGAGGCATTATGCGAACTTGCAGGATTCTCTGTATCCCATGACAGCAGATACCCAGGCTGGGCATTCAAATCAGGCACACCGCTTCAAAATGCATATATAGACACATACAAAAAATTATATCCGAAACTTTGCCCTCCTGAGGTTAAAGCGATTCACGCGGGGCTTGAATGCGGCATAATCAAAGGACATATTCCGGATATGGATATTATTTCTACTGGTATGACTGTAAAAAATATTCATACGCCCGAAGAAAAACTCAATATCGCCTCCGCCGAGCGTATATATAATTTAGTTAAATATATCGTATCTGCACTGTAACTCACTTAAAAAGTCTTATTATATCAAAAATTCCTTTTATCGGGACAATATTCACTCCATCTATTTCAATCGGCTTTTTTTCAACGCATTTATACGGCACGATTATCTCGTTAAATCCGAGACGTGCCGCTTCTTTTATGCGGTGCTCTATATTTGAAATAAAACGGCATTCACCAGCAAGCCCAAGCTCACCTATCGCAATCAGCTTATCAGGAATAACAGTATCCTTTAAACTTGACATAAGCGCAAGTGCAACAGCAACATCTGCGCCAGTTTCTTCAAGCCTCAAACCGCCTACAACGTTCAGATATACATCGCACGCGGAAAATTTAAGTCCTAAACGCTTTTCAAGCACTACAAGCAACAG
>CALWTV010000197.1 GCA_944384555.1 uncultured Clostridia bacterium
AGATGGTTCGTACAATCAAGTACTTTGCTGAACTTGCATAATTGAAGTTATAATATTTAATTATTAAATATTAGTGAAAATATGGAATGGATTTATTTCTGTTCCATATTTTTTATTTTTTAATAAATATTTAGTGATAGGTTAAATGTTTTGTTGTACGAATTTGCTATCTAAAACTTTTTTCTCTTTTTTTCGGAAGAGAAAAAAGTTTCATCAAAAAAGAGAAACCTCTTATGCTCCCCTTAGTTCAACGAATCAGGCGATTTTGTAGACACCGTTTTCGATTTCCTGTTTGCTGACAGTATCTGCTTGCTTAATAAATAATATTCATCATTGAATTTCTTGCTCTAATTCTCTGAAAATATCATCATCAAAAAATTCCGTAATTGTCATATCAAGACCATCGCAAACCTTTTTCAATGTAATAACTGATAAATCACGTCGGTCTGCGCTCATCATACTATATATTGTTGATGGAGTAATTCCTGCACGTGTAGCAAGTTCATTATATTTAATATTTCGCGATGTGCAAATGTTTTTTACACGCATAACAATAGCATCTTTAATTAGCATTTTTTTCACCTCACATAAATTTTATAAAAATATTCGCACAAGCGTATACGCACTTGCGTAATGTAAAGTAATATGTTAAAATTATATACGCATATGCGTAAATAATACATTTGAGTGAGGAGAAAAAATGAAAGTTGCGGTTATTGGTTCAAGAAATTTAATTGTAGAGGATTTAGGAATTTACCTTCCTCAAGGAGTAAGCGAAATAGTGTCAGGAGGAGCAAAAGGCATTGATTCATGCGCGCGAGAGTATGCCAAATTAAATAATATAAAATTGACTGAGTTTCTACCCGAATACAAAAAATATGGCAAAAGTGCTCCGCTTAAACGAAACTTACAAATAATTGATTATGCAGATTCTGTTATCGCATTTTGGGACGGTCAATCCAAAGGAACAAAATATGTTATTGATAAATGTAAAAAGAAAAATAAAAAAGTGACGGTATTCTTGAAAAAAACCGACACCTAAATCTTAATTTAATATTTATTAAGCAAGCAGATACTTCCTGTAAGCAGGAAATCGAAAACGACGCCTACAAAATCGCCTGATTCGCTGAACTAAGGGAGGCATAAGAGGTTTCTCTTTTTTGATGAAACTTTTTTCTCTTCCGAAAAAAAGAGAAAAAAGTTTTAGTGAGCAAATTCGTACAACAAAACACTTGACCTACCACTAAATAATTAAAAAAAGGAGGCGCAAAATAGCACCTCCCAAAAATTTATTTAATACTATATTAAGCCCAATGCATTCCGCTGGGTTTCGGTTCCTTAATCATTGACAGCTTGAGGAATTCAACTGCCTTTTCAAGTCCCTCGTCACTTGTCATAAGGCTGTCTTCATGCTCGATTGAAAGCACTTTATCATATCCTACAAGACGGAGATTGCTGATAAAGTCACGCCACCACTGCATATCGTGGCCATATCCTACCGAACGGAATACCCAGCCGCGGTGAATTTCATCGCTGTAATGCTTTGTATCAAGAACACCATTTGTAGCGGTATTGTACGGGTCAACCTTTGTATCCTTAGCGTGTACATGATAAATCGCATCGCCGAGGTAACGTGCAGCCGCAACAGGGTCAATTCCCTGCCATACAAGGTGGCTCGGGTCAAGGTTAGCACCGATAACATCGCCTACTGCCGCACGGAGCTTCAAGCATGTTTCAGGATTGTATACGCAGAATCCCGGGTGCATTTCAAGCGCGATTTTGGTTACGCCGTGAGCCTTTGCGAATTCAGCAGTCTTCTTCCAGTAAGGAATAAGCACTTCATTCCACTGATAATCAAGAATTGCAAGGAAATCATCGGGCCACGGACAAGTTACCCAGTTCGGATATTTTGAATCAGGGCAATCACCGGGGCAGCCGGAGAATGTAACGATAGTATCTACACCGCACTTTTCAGCAAGCAGAACCGCATTTCTGAAATCAGTATCAAATTTTTCCGCAAGTTCCTTATTCGGATGTACACCGTTTCCGTGGCAGGCAAATGCACAGATGTCAAGGTCATACTTTTTAAATGTAGCCTTGAATTCTTCGAGTTTGGCTTCATCTGCAAGCAGTTCAGCTGAATTGCAGTGAGCGTTTCCCGGATAACCGCCGCAGCCGATTTCAACGGATTCAACACCAAGTTCTTTCAGTCTTGCGAGAGCCGCGTCAAGCGATCTGTCACCATATAAAACAGAAATTACACTGAGTTTCATATTCAATATTTCCTTTCTATGTTATATATTATGTATCATTCAAAAACAGGAGAAGCCTTTCATTTTTTAAAAGACCTCTCCCTGATATAAGAAACTCTTTTAATCTTTGTTTATTAAAAAGTCTCTCTTAAGTAACTAAAAATTATTTATTGAAGTGGTATGCTGTACCGGATTTAGCAGATTCATAGATACCTTCAAGAATCTGAGTTACGCAGAATGCCTGTTCAGGAAGAACAGTAAGAGGTGTTCCGTTCTTAACTGCGCTTATCCATACTCTCTGTTCTCTTACAGCCGGGTCTTCATCGCCTACTCCGTCAAAGAATGCTGCTCCGCCTGCTTCAAAGCTCGGACGAAGTACATACTGACGATTGTTACGAACACCATTGATGCGAACACCATCTGTCATATCTCCACCAGCGAGTGTACCGCATACAGTTGTAACTGATTCACGAACATCAAGAGTATTAAGAGCCCATGCAGCTTCGAGGAAAATTGTAGCTCCATTTTCCATAACTACCATACCGAACGCACTGTCTTCAACTGTAAACTTAGCGGGATCCCATGCGCCCCATGCGTTAGCCTGTTCTTTGTCATTGTTGAGCTTATGATATGTTGTACCAAGGCAGTAAGCGGGCTTGTAGTTATCCATAACCCAAAGAGTAAGGTCAAGAGCGTGAGTACCGATATCGATTAAAGGACCGCCGCCCTGTTCATATTCGTTGAGGAATACGCCCCATGTAGGAACCGCACGGCGACGAATAGCTGTTGCCTTTGCGTAGTAGATATCGCCGAATGTGCCGTCCATTGCTTCCTTCTTCATGTAGAGAGAATCGTTTCTCTGACGTCCCTGATAACCGATTGTAAGGAGCTTGTTGTTCTTCTTAGCAGCTTCAACCATCTTCATCGCTTCAACTGAATTTATAGCCATCGGCTTTTCGCACATTACGTGCTTGCCTGCGTTGAGTGCATCAACGGTAATGTAGCTGTGATGACGGTTAGGTGTAAGTACATGAACTACGTCAATTGTCTTATCTTCAAGAAGTTCCTTATAGTCAGTATAAACTTTCGCGCCTTCGATACCGTACTGTTTAGCAGCTCTTTCAGCTCTTTCAACTATAACGTCGCAGAAAGCTACCATTTCAACATCATCGAGTTTGGAGAGTGAGGGCATATGCTTACCATTTGCGATACCGCCGCAACCGATAATACCAATTCTTACCTTGTCCATTTTAAAATCCTCCGAAAAATAAATATATATTTTAAAAATCCAGTGTTTTAATCTAAAATAAAAATCCAGATTTTTGATATTCAATATATAGCATAAAAAGTGCCTGCTACATACTACTGATATCATACACTATTTTGAACAATTTTTCAAGTGAAACTTTTAATTTTTTTGCAATGTCAAAATAATTATAAATTTTGATATTTATTTGTATTAATTATCACATATACTAATAAAATTATTTGTGCAAAATTTTTCCAAACCCAGTAATTATATTCCCATTTACGATTTCTATTACTCCATAGGTACATTCATACCCTCTGCCAATGCTTCCCGGGTTAAAAATTTTTATATACTTGCCGTTTTCATCATCAGGCATAACGGAATGTTCCTCAGGTTTATGGGTATGCCCGAACAATATTAAATCGGCATCTTTTGATTTTCCAACATTGATTATACGCGAGTATCCGGATTTTACGCCGTACTTATGACCGTGTGTGGCAAATATCTTTACGCCGTCAAAATTATATAGCACCTCAAATTGCAGTTCATCACGCATTGAAAACGGCGTTGTAAATTCTTCATGATTTCCCGCTACACGGCATACAGGTATATTTTTGCACATATCTGACACCATGTCAAGGTCTGCGCTTCCATCTCCAAGATGTATTATTAAATCCGCTTTTCGCTTATGAGCGTTTATAGCTTCTTTTATATTATTCCACATTCCGTGTGAATCAGAAAACACTAGTATTTTCATTTTCTTCTCCTGTATTTTAAGTTACGAATTTTTATTTGTTTACATATACTGTAACAGTAATAAATTTATATCTGGAGGTTATAATTATGAAAATCAACAAACAAATGGTTGACTCCATGCTTTCACTCAATGATGAGCAGTTATGGCAAATGATAAAAATGATTGCGGCAGGTTCAGGTGTCGATATATCTCAGATAAAAGCGCCGCCTCAAAATCTCAGCGCTATCCGCAATGCTATCAGCTCAATGTCAGATGATGATATCAAACGCGCGTCTGAAATTATAGAGATATATAAGAAAAGCAAATAATATCTCAAACGGTTTTCAAAGGAGGTTTTCACATGGATGAAAATCAAAGCGGGCTGAATATTAACAGCGATAAAATAAATGAGGCTATCACCGCACTGTCGGCAAATCCGGAGCTTATTAACAGCCTGATGAGCGCACTCGGTAAAAATAATTCTGCAGATAACAAATCAGACGCGGAAAAAACCACCTCTACGCCGTCCATTCCGGAAATAAATCCGGATATGCTGAAAATGCTCCCTACCCTTATGTCCGCCCTGTCGCCTATAATGAGTTCACTAAAAAATTCAAATTCAGAAGAAAAAACTAAAACTGAAAATAATAATATCACAGAAAATACATCAGAAATGCCAGTTGCCGCCGAAGTATCCGCAAAACCGGAAGTGACAGGCTCAAGAAGTCTTATATCTATCGGAAAACACGAAAAGCTTTTATGCGCATTAAAACCATATCTCAGTAATTCAAGGCGTCAGGCAATTGAACATATTATTCAAATTTCACAGCTTACCGATGCGCTCGGCAGTATTAATTTAAAGGGTGATTCACATGGAACATGATATTCGCGGAGGGAGTGATACGATGTACTCAAGAAGCTTATCCGGCAGATACTTGGGCGATACCGGCATTGAATGTGGATGTAAAATCCATGTGCCGGAGCAATACAGCGGGAACCGTTTTTCTAAAATAAAAAGTGACAAAGAGGATATCGTAAGGGACAATTTCGCAAATGTAAAAATTCCAGAGCCGGAAAATTCCACGCCAGTTTTTAATAATATTAATAATAACGAAACTGAAATGCCGGAGGAACATTCAGGTGATTACAAAGAACCGCCCGATATTCAGCCCTCCGGCGAAAATCTACCCGATGTATCAGTATTAAACCAAAATGAAAATAACGGAAACAATTATGACAATGATAATTTTTCAGAAGAAAGCAGTGAAACAAGCGTGTTGCCTGTAAAATCTGAAAAAGAGAGGGAAACAAATCAAAAAAGTATTTTAAGCGGATTTTCAACAGAAGACCTGCTTCTTATGGGGCTTATACTGATTTTACTTCAAGACGGAAAAAATAATGAAGATATTGTAATCCTTCTCGCACTTTTGCTTGTTTATCACTAATATTTTAATCACCGTTTTTTAACATAAATTTTTTAATCTAAATCGTGTGGGAAAAATATTTCCACCGTTTGTTTCACAAGATAATCCAGTGCAATAAAAATTTTTGATGATTTTAAACCGTCAGTATTTATTTCTCCTGTACCTATATACAAATTAAACGAAACCTTTCCGTTTTCACTGCAACTACATTCAAATCCGTATCCGGCATATCCCGCAAGAGTCTGACACAAACCCAAACGAACTGCAAATTCGGGATATGCCTCTGCTATATCTGAAATATTATTGCTCAAAGAACCGGTGGCGTTTTGAGCTGAACGAGATTTTAAACAAATTGAATCTGCCTCACGTGAAATTGCTATTTCTGTTTCGTCCCCTATTTTTTTCGCCGAAATATCTATAATTTTTTCGCTTTCCAATTCTGAAAGTATTGAAATTACAGCGGTCATTATCATAATAAAGCCTGAATATTCTATTATTGCCTCGCAATCTTGAGGAATGTTTATATTATATAAATTTTGGTTATTTATTTTTTCATCAGCTATATAACGTATTATCAATTCAAATATAGGATATATTTTGTAAAGATGGCGTTCGGAATAGTCACTGTACGGAATTTTACTTATAACAGCGAGTAGAGAATTATCACGGTAAAGACGTGTAAACTCAATTCTCATTCGCGCAAGCTCTGCGGACAGATTAACTGACTCAGAATAATCTCCGTAATAAAGTGTTTCAAACGCCTCTTTAAAATTTTTATTCGCCGCTCTGCTGTCTCGGATAACTCCCGATACTATATCTACGCCCACATTATCAATAAGATTTTTTACAACATCTATTGAACGTTTGTCACGAAAAAGATATATTCTGTAAAGCACTACCGGCTTTGAACGTATCCTCTCAGAAAGCGCAAACATATATGACGGAAGCGACTTTATTCGGTATTCTGCAAATTTTTCCTCAGAAAACTGATTATTTTTAAACCTTTCACGGTCATTTTCATCAATGAAATCAAGTATTGATTTTTCTGTTAGATTTATGCGGAATTTTGCTGCCGCACATTCATTTACATGCAGTATGCTTCCCTGATAGTTGCATATAATCTGCGGATATTTATTAAGTCTGCGTTCATTTAATGTAAATTCGCTCATATTTATACAATTCTTTCTCTAATTTATTTGGGTTTTCTCAGAAGTATCAATATTAACGTCAACATCAGAATCAGGTGTTATAAATTGCCAATTATTTATATTGCTTAAACTTAAAGCATCAAGCTGATCCGATTTAATCTGCGCGGATTTTCCTGACAGAACCGCGCGTATGTTATAAAATGAAAAGCTTCCCGAAAGTGATGTACATACCGCATTTACATTATCAAACACCTTATCCTCAGAGCATTCATTTACAACTGAATTTATGTCTATTGCCAAACAATCGGCGCACGCATAAATTTCTTCTACATAAGGGGCTGAGGCGCTGTCGCTGTAATAACCTTTTGAAAGCACTACTGTTACCGTAATATCGGGACATTCTTTTTTTATTGAATTAATATATGCAAGGATAGTATCTTTTACCTGTATTCTTTCAACTGAAGGGTCGTCCAAGCCGTAAATCACAATTTCATCAAATCCCATTGAATATATTTCACGGGCAAAAAGAATATCAAATACGGCAACCGCATTAGCTTCGGCAGTACTTGTACCATAAATTATATCGGAATTTATATTAATAATACCGCTTAAATACAGTCCGTTTTCATTAGCTATTTCTATCGTTTTTAAAAGTTTTTCTTTAACTCCAAATTCTTCAGAATCACCATCCGGCAGATTTTCTTCTGTATTTATTCTGAAATATGAAAGTGCATCAGGAATAAAAAGTAGTTTTCCATATTCATCGGTCAGAGGAACTGACAATGCCGTATACGCCGCAGCCGCCGCATCTGAAATCGCGGTTTTAATTTCCTCCTCATTTTCATATTGCAGATAATTTAAGTATGCACCCTGTATACTCGGTGAAGTTTTCTTATTTTCTTCCGAAAGCGACGCATGATATAATTTTGAATTTTCCTCTTCACTACGCTCAGTTATTGTATAAAAAAGAGATTGTTCTTCTTCCTCTGCCTGTGAATTTGCCACTTTCATTTTAAGATAATTTCCGAGCAGAACCGCAAGAAATGTGATTACTACTGCCGCAAGCAAAATTATCCACACCTGTCTCGGAATTTTTATACGCTTTCCTTTATATTTATATGTTCGCAGTCCCGAACCAGTATATTTTACTTTTTTCATTCAAGCTCCAATATATCAAGTGTTTTATAAAAATCCGTGGGTTTCAGTTCAAGTTCTGATATCCGTTCATTCAATATACGGTTAAACTGGCTTGCCAAATATGACTCACGCAGTTTTTCATAATTTTCCGTAAGATATGTTTCTTCTTTTTCAAGCCGCTTTATTACCGAATATCCTACAAAACTGTCTACCACTTCGCTTATTTCACCTACTTCAAGTTCAAATGCGGCATTTTCAAAATCCTCAATATATTCATAGCGAGTCATATAATATCCATCGGGATTATTGAACATCTGTATATCCTCGCCGTATTCTTTTATAAGCATGTCAAAATCCTCGCCGTTCATAGCACGCTCATAAACTTCTTTTGCTTTTTTTAAGTTTTCTTCCTTACTGTCGCCCTCGTCTTCCTTTATCAGTACCTGTTTTACTCTAATAAAATCATCACTTCTCAAAGCCTCATTTACCGCCTCATCACTGTCATCAATAATTCCAAGCTCTATCAGTTTATAATAAAGCTGCTGTTCACACTGTACAACTGAAAGCGTAAATCTAAAAACACTATCATTCATATAATTTTCTTCTAATGTTTTTTTATATTCCTTATCACCTCCATATGATTCTATATAATATTTAACTGCTTGATCTACTGCCTCTTTTACTGGCTCACTGTCAATTCCAACTCCATATTCATCGGCAAGCATCAATATCGCATAAGAATTTTTCAACGATTTTTCAATATTCTCATTGATTTCTTCTCTGTATTCTTTATTTTTCTCAGCGTCCTCCCAAACTGATTTGTCGCCTTCATCATATTCATTTATATAATTTAACGCTAAATATCTGTACATCTCATATGGAACTTCATAATTTCCGATTGTCATAACGGTAGTAAGTTCCTCTTCTGTACTTTCATACTCATTAGATGCGCAGGAAGAACCTAATATAGCCATTCCTCCTATGATTAAGGCTGCTATTATTGCTTTCAGACTACGTATTTTATTTTTATTTTTCATTCCATTTTCTTCCCTATATCCTTAAAATTTTAATTATGTAGAAAAGTATATCAAATAACATTTAATAATCCATGAACATTTAACGGATATAAATAAAATGCTCGCAAAAAGTCTCCGTTATTTCTATTGCAATAATTGTATCTGTATGTTATAATTATATCATAATATTACAGAAAGAGATTGCGGTTTTATCCGCTTTTAATAATTGAACTATGGATGATAACGGAACCACTGTACAGCTTGATAAATTAATTGATGAATTTCAGCTTGAAAAAATATACATTCCCGAAGACGCTTCAGAAATCTTGATTCATCGTTCTGACGTTATGCGTCCCGGGCTTCCATTAATTGGCTTTTTCGACCATTTCGACAATACTAGAATTCAGGTTATTGGAAAAATGGAAATGCTCTACCTTATTCAGTTAAGTGATGAGGAACAGCGTACAAGCCTTACTGACTTCTTCTCGAAAAATCCAGTAACGGTTGTTGTAACTCATAATATGGATATTCCCGAAAATATGATTGAAATCGCCTCTTATTTTGAAGTACCGCTTCTGCGTTCCGCTGAGAGTACCAGTACTTTCATGGCGGCTCTTATCGCCTCCCTTAACGTTTATCTTGCTCCCTGCATAACACGCCACGGTGTACTCGTTGAAGTTTACGGCGAAGGCATTCTTATTCTCGGTGACAGCGGCGTCGGAAAAAGTGAAACCGCAATCGAACTTATCAAACGCGGTCACAGACTTATCGCTGACGATGCGGTTGAAATAAAGCGTGTGTCAAAAAAGACTCTTGTCGGCTCAGCTCCCCCAATAATCAGATACTATGTCGAGCTCCGCGGAATAGGAATTGTTGACGTGCGCCGTATTTTCGGTATGGGCGCAGTTAAGGAAACCGAAAAAATCGATATGATTGTCAACCTTGAGCCTTGGGTTAATGGCAAAATGTATGACCGTATGGGACTTGATTCGGAATATACCGATATTCTCGGCATTAAAATTCCCACTACTACAATTCCTGTAAAACCCGGACGAAATCTCGCCATAATCCTTGAAATTGCCGCGATGAACAGCAGACAAAAGCGTATGGGATACAATACCGCTGAGGAGTTTAACAAAAAGCTCATGGGCGAAATGGGTATTGATGAATTTTAATTTATTCAAAAACGCAATAAGGCATAGATTTTAATGAAAGTCTATGTCTTTATTTTTTAAATATTGTCACCTTTTAATTTAAAATAAGTTGACAATATAATTTTGATATGGTATAATTCATAAACGTAAGCAAATTAATTATTTTAAGGAGAAATTTATTTCTATGAAATCAAAAAAGATTAGCACAAAAAATATGATATTGTGCGCAGTATTTACCGCACTTATCGCTGTCGGTGCATTTATCAAAATTCCGGTTCCCGGTGTGCCATTTACTTTACAGTTTCAGTTTGTTATGCTTGCCGGTCTTTTACTCGGCGGAAAATTAGGCGGTATCAGCGTATTTACATATATTGCATTAGGGCTTCTCGGACTTCCGGTTTTCACAGGAGGCGGCGGCATTTTTTATATATTTAAACCCACTTTCGGATATATAATCGGCTTCTTTATCGCCGCATGTGTAACCGGATATATTTCAAATAAAAACGACAATCCTTCATACAAGCGCCTTTTTGTCGCTGTATTTTCCGGACTTGTTATTGTATATTTTCTTGGATTTATCTATTACTGGATAATAAGCAAATTTTATTTAGGCAATTCAATCGGATTAATGCCGCTTTTTGTATCGTGTGTACTGCTCGTTATTCCCGGCGATATCGTACTAAGTATCGCGTCCATATTCGCAGCAAAACGTCTGATTCCAATAATTCACAAAAAATTTTAAACCGTTCGAAATAAAAATTTTTATAAAAAATTTTCTATGTATAGACACAGAATAACCGCTGTGATATAATTATTTATCCGCAATATCGGACACACCCGTTTTAGGAGGATAAATATAATGATAAATGAAAGAATATCACAATTGAATCTTCCCCCCTTATTAAAATTCAATG
>CALWTV010000198.1 GCA_944384555.1 uncultured Clostridia bacterium
GCTGTCTTTTTTAATTTTTTTTTGGAGTTTGATTTTTTTTTCTCAAAATTTTTGTAACTGTAATCTTTTAAATTAATTTTTTTTTGCTTTTTTGGCAGTATTTGATAATTAAAACAGAGAATTTTCAAAGTGAGTTTAATTTCATCTGAATATTCTGCAATTACATTAATTTTGATTGCCAAAATAAGTGTAATTATTGCCGCGATTATTGAAATCGTCATCAAAAATCCCATACAGGCATCTCCAAATCCGTCAAAAAATCATATATAATTATCGTCAAATAAAAGTAATATTATTCCACTGAAATAATTAACAGTATAATAAATATTTAATCTGAATCGCTGTCATTTTCAGATATAAGAATTTGAGTATCTACGTCAGCGCGCGGAATATCCACTTCAGGCAATTCCGAAAGAGAATTAATGCCGAAACAGCGCAGAAAATCAGGAGTAGTTCTAAATAATCTTGGGCGTCCGGGAACGTCAAGACGACCACAGGTTTCAATAAGACCGCGCTGAACGAGAGATGAAACGACATATGCACTGTCCACACCACGTACAGTATCGATAAAGGAACGTGTTACAGGCTCGTTATAAGCGATAATTGCGAGTACTTCAATCGAAGAAGCCGATAAATTGCCGCCTTTTTTAATTCCGAGAGCCTGCTTTATGTATGGAGCAAATTTTTCCTTTGTGCAGAGCTGACAGCTGTCATCAAAAACAAGCATAATAATGCCACGGTTAGGCTGATTATTGTATTCATCAGCAAATTCTCGTATTAATTTTTTTGTATGAGCAGGAGGCAAGCCTAAAATTTCCGATAATTTATCAAATTTTACCGAATGTCCGGCGGCGAACAGTACTGCTTCAATTATTTGCTTTTTCTCGGAATTATCAGAATTTTTAGTGTCTTGAAACAGTGTATTGTCTATTGAAATTTGATTTAAATCACCGTTCATAAAAGTTTATGAATCCTCCGCTTTGGATAATTGTTTTGAGTTGTGCTTAAAATTAAGGCATAATTTAATATTTTCGCTGATTTCGATTACCCCGAAGTCATCATTTGAATTATCATTAAATTTTATGAATACTCTACCTGAGCGGAGCAATTCAAGAACTGCCATAAACATAGCGGAAAGCTCATCTTTTGATTTTGCCTTTAGAAAATATTCTTCCGCGCTCATATCACCCTCACGGTAAAGGGAATAAATCAACGAATATATTTTGTCAGTTACTGATGTTGGTTTGGTTTCGATAAGAGGCGATATTTTTTCACGTGAATCAATGTCATTTATTTTAATTTGGCTCATAACACGTTTGAGAGCCTGAGCCAACAGCGACACATCATGAGGTTCAATGTCGGAACTTTCGGGTTTTATTTCGTCGCTGTCCTTTATAAATCTTTCACTGTAAATTTCAAAGTTTTTTTCAAGTATTACAGATGCTTGCTTGGCTCGTTTATATTCAATTACTGCGGCGGCGAGAACTGCGCGTGGATCTTCCTCATCATCGGAGATTTTAGGGAGCAGCATTTTGCTTTTTATAAGCATAAGTGTGCTTGCCATTACAATAAAATCAGAAGATAACTCCATATTAAGGGATTCTGCCGCCGCAAGATACTGCATATACTGGTCGCAGATTAAAGAAATTGGAATGTCAGAGATATTGATTTTGTTTTTTTCTATTAGAGATATGAGCAAATCAAGCGGGCCTTCAAATAAATCTATTTTATAAGTTGGGGATTCCATGATTTTATTTTATATGCGAAGAAATGGGATTAAATTTACGATTGCTTCCATTCCGCGTATGATATAGTTAACAATAATTGAAAGCGGGGTATTAAGAAAACCAAATATAAGAAGCAGCATGAGTGCTAGAGATATATATCTTTCATACTTCATTACGCCGAAATAATATTTTGCAGGAAGCAGTGACAAGAATATTCTCGAACCGTCAAGCGGAGGAACTGGAAACAGATTGAATACCGCAAGACAAATATTAAGAGAAAAGAATGAGCCTAAAAATTGAAGTGTGAAATACTGTAAATAATATGTGAAATCACTCGAAGGATTTGGCGCAACGGCTAAAATAATACGAAGAACCGCATGGTACAGGATTATGCCGATAAATCCGAGCAGTAAATTTGCAACAGGTCCGGCAAGTGCGGTAAGTGCAGTATCACGTTTCGGATTTTTAAAATTGCGCGCGTTAATCGGAACAGGACGAGCCCAACCGAATCTAAATAAAAGCATACACAAAAAACCGATAGGGTCAAGGTGATGTAACGGGTTAAGGCTTAGTCTGCCTTGATACAGGGCAGTATTATCCCCTAATTTGTATGCCATATACCCGTGAGCGAATTCATGAAATGTGAGCGCAATTAATACCGCAGGGAGTGAGAAAAGTAAAGGAATTAATGTTGAAGTTAGGTAATTAAACATATCAAAAACCTTTTATTACTTTACATCAAGTGAGATTAAATCATCGTACGTTTCCCGTTTTACCGCAACTTCCGGTTTGCCATTTGAAATCATAATCACAGGCGGACGGGGAATGCGGTTATAATTTGAAGCCATTGAATAATTGTACGCACCAGTAACAAGCACCGCAAGAATATCGCCGCGGACAGGCTTTGCGATTTTTACGCCTTCTGCGATAAGGTCACCGCTTTCACAGCATCTTCCGGCAACAGTACATTCAAAATCAGCTGTTTCATTTGCTTTTGAGGCATTTAAAATCGTATATTGAGAAGAATAAAGCGCATATCTGGGATTGTCGGGCATACCACCGTCAATGGAAACATAATTTCTGAAACCGGTTATTTCTTTGACGCTTCCGACGGTGTAAATTGTAGCGCCAGCTGCAGCAACAAGCGAACGTCCAGGTTCAAGCATTATTTTCGGGCAAGGGATTTTATTTTTATCACATGCGGCATTTATTTTGTCTGCAATAAGACGGATAT
>CALWTV010000199.1 GCA_944384555.1 uncultured Clostridia bacterium
TTTTGCACATTCATTCATTTCGTCTGCGGTAATATTAAGCAAAGTCGCCATTTGGTCAATAAAAGCTCCTGTTCCACCAGCACATGAACCGTTCATTCTTACTTCCATATTGCCGTCGAGAAACAAAATTTTTGCGTCTTCTCCGCCGAGTTCGATTACAACGTCTGCCGCAGGATAAAAACGCTTAACCGCAATTCTGGTAGCATAAACTTCTTGGATAAACGATATTCCCATATCGTTAGCTATTCCCATTCCGGCTGAACCGGACATTGTAAGAAAATATTTTTGGTTTCCGAATTTATCGGCAATTCTTTTAAGCATCGACGACACTTTTTCTGCAATTTGAGAATAATGCCGTTCATATTCTTTATATACAATTTTGTCTGATTCGTCGAACACTACACATTTTAATGTAGTAGAGCCGACATCAAGTCCGATTTTCATCAAAATAATATCCCCTATGAAAAAGTGTACCCACTCTTAAATTTTATATCATTATATTTTTATTATATATATTTTATATTTTATTATATATATTTTAATACGTCAATATAAACTCCGTTTAAATAATCAACAAAATTTAATGAATTTATTGATGTAAATAACGGAAATATACTCAACCTTTAATAATTAAAGAGATAAACTATATTTGAGGTAATATTTAATTAAAAAAAACACATTTTAAAATTGTTGCAATATGCTACAAATATTAAATGCTACAAATATTAAAAAAAGTACTTGCATATTTGTAAAATAAATGGTATTATATTCGTAGCTTTTATGGCAATTATTTTAAATGAAATAAATACCAATCGGCACTTAAAAGCCGGAATTCAGGAGGAAATTATGTTTAACGGACTCGGAATGAATTTAGGAAATCTCTCAAGACTATCGGACGCAAAAACACGTTCAATTTCAGCAGAAAATTTTACTGGTGAAAAAGGCAAAGCAGCAATCGGCATGAATGGTGCAGCGGCAGGTTGTGCTCGTGACCTCGGAGAGGGCTGGAAAGTATCTCCGTTTGTAATTATAAAACCCGGCGAAACATTTACAATGGCAGATATCGAAGGTCCCGGCGCAATTCAGAGCATGTGGTGCACTGGATATTCAGGACCTAACTACATAATCAGAATTTACTGGGATGACCAAGAAGTTCCCTCAGTTGAGTGTCCGGTAGGCGCATTCTTTGGTTACGGATATGAAACCAACGTTGACGGTACAACCGGCAAATTCCCGTTTTTGAATTCACTTCCGGTTATGGTTGCTCCCAATCGTGGAATGAACTGCTTCTGGGAAATGCCTTTCCGCAAGAGATGCCGTATCACAATGGAAAACCGCGACGCACGCGAACACGCACTCTATTATCAGATTAATTATACTCTTACAGAAGTTCCGGAAGATGCCGCTTACTTCCACGCTCAGTACAGACAGACACGCCCCGTTCCATACGCAGAAGAATACACAATTGTTGACGGAATTAAGGGTAAAGGTCATTATGTCGGAACAGCGCTGTTCGTAACCTTAAACGGTGCCGGCGGCTGGTGGGGCGAAGGCGAAATCAAATTCTACATGGACGGCGACGGCAAGTATCCCACAATTGCCGGCACAGGTACAGAGGATTATTTCGGTGGCGCGTATGACTGGGACGTAAACGGCAAATACAATACATACTCTGGCCCTTATATGGGAATGTACTGTGTTGAGCAGCCTGACGGTCTTTACCGCAGTCAGCAGAGATTTATGATGTACCGCTGGCATATCATGGATCCCGTTCGTTTTGACGAGGATCTCAAGGTTACAATTCAGGATTTAGGCTGGAGAAGCGAAGGCAGATATCTCTCAAGACGCGATGATTTCATGAGCGTTGCGTACTGGTATCAGACCATTCCGGCAGCTCCGTTCCCGCCTCTTCCCTCAAAAGATGAGCTTGAAATAAACTGATTTTTGAAAATCAACTGCCGTAATCATGGCGTCAAAAACGATTTTTGAAAAATCCGATATTCAAAATATGGTATCGGTATACGATATTGGAGATATTATCGATTTCTGTCCGATTGAGAGCGGCTCGGTTCAGACAAATTATATTATACGTACCTCTAAAGGAAAATTCGTGCTCCGTTATTACGAAAACAGAAACATATCAGAAGTTAAATTCGAGTTTCTGCTTATAAAAAAATTAATGGAGAATAGTTTTCCATGCGCACCATATATACTTTCTAAAAGCGGTGAAATACCGATTTACAAAACAAAGCCATATATGATGTTCAATTTTATCGAGGGCGTGCATATTGAAAATTTAAACGAGTGCCAGCGTGACAATTTAATCGAATTGATTGCGGAATTGGGGATAATTACTCAAAATTTAAATCCTAATTATTATGATAGCAGAATTTCTTATAATAAGGAAACTTTAAAAAATCTCGCAAACAAACGCGCTGATAAATTAAACATTCCACAGCTTTATGAGAAATTGCGTTGGCTTAATATCGAAGCCGATGCACTCGACCTGCCCGAATCGCTCACAATGGGAATATGCCACTGCGACTACTGTTACACAAACATATTGTATGTCGGAGATGAAATAAAGGCATTGCTTGATTTTGATGATGCCAATTATACTTATTCATTTTTTGATATAGTTTCTTTTATTAATTTTTTCAGCCGGAGATTTACTCATCAAACATGGAATACATATGATATAAATGAGGATATATTGGATTTCCGTGAAGCAAGAGAAATTATCAAAATATTTGAAAAAAAGCGCCATATTCCCTATACTGATAAGAAGCATTTTTTCGATATACTAAAGCTCGGTATACTTTTCGACTGCGTCTGGTATTTTGAACGAGGTCTGACCGATGATTTTTTTGAAAAACGAAAAATTGATGCTTTAAATAAAATCGGCAGAGAAAAATTTTTTGAAAAGCTTTTCGGTTAAGAAAAAATTTCAATGATAAAAGACAGTGTGAAAGGCATAATTGCTTTTGTGCTGTCTTTTTGTTTTCACCTTTTAAACTTATTCAAACATATTACCGTGTTCAGATTTGAGAAAATTAAAAATAACAGTTAAACAAAATTCAAATTTTTTCAAAAGGAGTACTTATGAGTGTGGTTCAGGTATCTCATTTAACAAGAGATTACGGAGGAGACAAAGGAGTATTTGATGTATCATTTTCTATCTCAAAAGGAGAGGTATTTGGTTTTCTCGGTCCAAACGGTGCAGGTAAAACTACAACAATACGGCATTTAATGGGATTTATCAAGGCAAGAAATGGTATCTGTACAATTAATGGATTAGACTGTTGGTCTCAAGCGGCTGATATTCATAAAAATCTTGGATATATTCCGGGAGAAATTGCATTTTTTGATGAAATGAACGGAGATGAGTATCTTACATTTTTACAAAAATACAGAGGTATAAAAGATACGTGCCGAATGAAAGAATTAATTAATCAGTTTGAACTAAATCCCAAAGGTAAAATCAAAAAAATGAGCAAGGGAATGAAACAAAAGATAGGTATTGTAGCAGCTTTTATGCATGACCCTGATATTTTAATTTTAGATGAGCCTACAAGCGGGCTCGACCCTTTGATGCAAAACAGATTTATTGAACTGATTCAAGAGGAAAAAAACAGGGGAAAAACAATTTTAATGTCAAGCCATATGTTCGAGGAAGTAGACCGTACCTGTGACCGTATCGGAATTATTCGCAGAGGGAAATTAGTAGCTCTTGATTCCGCCGAAGCTCTAAGGGAACGCCATGTAAAATCTTATACTGTCACGCTTGAAAATGAAAAAACTGCGTCTGATTTTGCACGTGATTTTAAAGGTACGCAAAACAAATCGGACCCCAAAAAAGTTACTGTGACATCAAAGCAAACTCTTGAAGATATCTTTCTGAATTATTATTCGGAGGAAAAACAATAATGAATGCCGCATTATATAAAAAGGAAATGAAAAGTTCAATTAAGCTGTTGCTTATTTTCGGAGCAATTTTAACTATGTATATTTCCATGATTATAGGAATGTATGACCCGGATTTGGCAGACGCGCTAAAGCAGTTTGAACGGCTTATGCCTGAACTTATGTCCGCCGTTGGTATGTCAGGTGCAAGCAATACGCTAGGAGAATTTATATCGTCATACCTTTACGGAATGATTATGCTGATTTTCCCAATGGTCTACTCTATAATCCGCGCTAATGGTTTAGTTGCAAAATATACCGACCGTGGAAGCATGGCATCTTTACTCGCAGCTCCCATAAAACGTACAACAATTATTTTAACTCAGCTTTCTGCCCTCATAAGCGGTATAGTAATACTTATTTTATCCTGTACCGTATTGGAATTTACCGTTGCTGAAACATTGTTTCCCGGTGAACTTCAATTCTCCCAACTCATTCGCCTTAACTTAGGCTTGCTGTGTATTCAGTTTTTTATTGGTATTTTTTGTTTTTTGTGTTCATGTATATTTAACGAAAGTAAATACAGCGTAGCTTTTGGAGCAATGATACCCACATTAATGTACGTGATTCAAATGCTTGCAAACATGGGTGGCAAATTAGAAAACATGAAATATGCTACATTCTTTACACTATTCAATCCAAACGGTTTGATAAATTCCGAAAGTTCCGCTTTTGCAGGAATAATTATATTGTTAACAGTTGCTGTTATTTTCG
>CALWTV010000200.1 GCA_944384555.1 uncultured Clostridia bacterium
AAAACTTCTTTTACGGCTTCTGAACAGCCTTCGTCAAGTGTAAAGCGTTCGCGTGTCCAGTCGCATGATGAGCCCATTTTTTTCAGCTGTTCTATAATTCTGCCGCCGTACTGAGCTTTCCATTTCCATGCGCGGTCTAAAAATCCCTCACGTCCGAGGTCGTCTTTAGTGAGTCCCTCTTTGCGCATAGCTTCAACGATTTTCGCTTCGGTTGCGATTGAAGCGTGGTCAGTGCCGGGGAGCCATAAGGTACAGAATCCCTGCATACGCTTGTATCGGATTAAAATATCTTGAAGTGTGTTGTCAAGCGCATGTCCCATGTGGAGCTGACCTGTGATGTTTGGAGGGGGGATGACGATTGAGTAATGAGGTTTTGATTTATCGATTGTAGGTGTAAAGTATCCCTTTGAATTCCAGTCAGCATAAATCCGGCTTTCAAATTCGGAGGGAGAATATGTCTTTGGCAATTCCTGTTTCATTGCTGTATCTCCTTTATCTGTATATTAATTTTTATAATTATTATTTCCACGTATATGATTTTCATAAAAGAAATAAAAAACGTCCTGACTTTATAAAAAATCAGGACGCATTAATACGCGGTACCACCTGAATTCCGCCAATTAAAACCGGCGGCACTCAAATAAAATGAACTCTGTTTATAAAATGAATTCACTGTGCAGGATAACGTCCGCACAAAACGTCAACGCCTACTGAATGAATAAATTCATTTTTGAATAAAATTCATGTTCGGGTTGAGGCTCGGGGGCTACTTCACAGCCATCGGTTACGGCACTTTCACCTGCTGCCGCTCTCTTTGAACCGGTTACGGTCAGTTACTACTCCCCGTCACTGCCTTTAAAATATATACTATCAGTATATCACGTATTATAATTTTTGTCAATAATTTTATTTAAATTTCTAAATAATAAGGTTAAATCTGTTCAATTTCGCTTCTGATATCATGTTTTACTCTGTCATGTTCCTCTGCACGCTTTGCATTGTTAAAGTTGTCAAGAGAACCTACAAGATATCCGGTTATTCTGCGTATTCTTTCAAAATTACCTTTTCCATCAGCTTCGGTTCTGTGGCAGCAGGGACATTCATTTGCGATTATTCCGGTGTATCCGCATACAGGGTCACGGTCAACAGGGTGGTTTATTGAACCATAGCCTATTCCGCATTCTTTCATATCTCTGATTATCTGCTCAAATGCATCGAGATTTTCGCACGGGTCACCGTCAAGCTCTACGTATGTTATATGACCGCCGTTTGTAAGCGCGTGATACGGAGCTTCAAGCTTGATTTTTTCATGTGCCGATATTGGATAATATACAGGAATGTGGAAACTGTTTGTATAATATTCACGGTCGGTTACGCCTTCGATAGAGCCGTATTTTTCGCGGTCTATTTTTACGAATCTTCCGGAAAGTCCTTCTGCGGGAGTACCTATAAGAGAGAAGTTAAGACCGTATTTTACAGTAAGCTCATCTACACGGCGGCGCATATGACCGATTATTTCAAGTCCAAGCGCTTGTGAATCACTGCTTTCGCCATGGTGCATTCCGGTAAGAGCCTTAAGACATTCAGCGAGTCCGATAAATCCGATTGTCAGAGTACCGTGCTTTAAAACTTCACCGACTTCATCATCTATACCGAGCTTGTCACTGTCAAGCCAAATTCCCTCGCCCATAAGGAACGGGTAATTGCGTACTTTTTTAGATGCCTGAATTTTGAAACGTGCGAGGAGCTGTTCTGCTACAAGCGCGATTTTGCGGTCAAGGTCATTGAAGAACCACTCAACATTTCCGTTTGAATTAATAGCTATTCTCGGGAGATTTATGCTTGTGAAGCTGAGGTTTCCTCTTCCGTTTACTATTTCACGTGTCTTGTCATAGTAATTGCCGATTACTCTCGTGCGGCAGCCCATATACGCAACTTCTGTTTCGGGGTGTCCTTCTTTATAATACTGGAGATTGTACGGAGCGTCGATAAATGAGAAATTAGGGAACAGTCTTTTTGCGGAAACACGGCAAGCGAGCTTAAATAAATCATAGCTTGGGTCAGACGGATTATAGTTTACCCCTTCTTTTACTTTAAATATCTGAATCGGGAAAATTGGGGTTTCGCCGTTTCCAAGACCAGCCTCAGTCGCTAAAAGCAGATTTTTTATAACAAGGCGTCCCTCGGGGGAAGTATCCATGCCGTAGTTTAATGAACTGAACGGAATCTGTGCGCCGGCTCTGGAGTGCATGGTGTTAAGATTATGTATCAGCGCTTCCATTGCCTGATATGTAGAACGTTCGATTTCTTTTTGGGCATATTTTTCGGTAAAACTGATTATTTTTGCGGCATTTTCATTACCGTATTTTTCACTCAGCTTTTCTGAAATTATATGGCTGTATTCGCGTATGTTTCCCATTTCCGGAACAATTCCGCGTTCTGTTTTTATCTGTTCAATCATTTCAGTAGCGATAGCTTCGCCGCCGAACGGTTCTATTCCGCAGATAAGCTCAAGCGCTTTTCCGAGGTTAGTGCGGTAGTGGCGGACATAGGTTTTTTTGACGCCGTGAGCCATGCCGTAATCAAAATTAGGTATACTCTGACCGCCGTGCTGATCGTTTTGGTTTGCCTGAATAGCGATGCAGGCGAGAGCACTGTAACTCTGAATATCGTTAGGTTCACGCAGATGACCGTGACCAGTTGAGAAGCCGCCTTTAAACAGCTTTTCTATATCTATCTGACAGCAGGTAGTTGTAAGTGTCAGAAAATCGAGGTCATGAATATGTATATCTCCGTTTTTATGAGCCGCAGAGATTTTAGGGTCAAGCACATAAAGCTCATAAAATTGCTTTGCGCCTTCGGAACCGTATTTAAGCATGGTTCCCATTGCGGTGTCTCCGTCTATATTTGCGTTTTCACGCTTTATATCGTTGTCCTTTGCGTCTTTGAACGTGAGATCCTCATATACTTTCATAAGTTTTGTGTTCATCTCGCGTATACGGTTTCTCTCTGCTCTGTAAAGGATATATTCTTTTGCGGTGCGGGCATGACCGTGCTTTACGAGTACACGTTCAACCATATCCTGAATTTGTTCGACTGTAGGGATTGCGTCTATGTTTCCGTTTCGTATTTCTGTTTCAATCAGTTCGCTTACTTCGCACGCAAGCGACATTGCGGTAGAATAATCGCTGCCGCCGACTGCCTGAGCGGCTTTAAAAATAGCGTTTGCGATTTTTTCTATATTAAACGGTACTTCTCTTCCATCGCGTTTTTTTATTTTAGTTATCATTTCCCCAAATTGCCCTTTCAATAAAATACACCACTATATATTGTGGTGGTGTGACGTTTGATACTCATTGTGTAGTATATTATACTCCAACCAAAGCCTATTGTCAATATTAAGTTAGCTTTAGTATAACCAAAATAAAGAGTCATTTTTCGGTTGATTTAACCAATAATGCGTCTTGTCAATAGGTATTTAAATAAACATATAATCTTTACAATTTTAAATAATCCGAACTTATGTTCATATTATACCACATTAATCTATTTTATGCAATACCTATTGAAAAAAATTTTTCTAATTTTACAAAGTCGTATTTACATCTTTTCGATAATTCTAACAATATATAGTATCTAATATTAATTCTCAACCTTTGAAAAAACTATATTACATTTATAAGACATTTATAAGCAAACAAAAGCACCACGCAAACCGGGAATCGAAAACGGTTCGTAGAAAATCGGGTGAGGCGCGGAACTAAGGGCAGCCAGAGGTTTCTCTTTTTTGATGAAACTTTTTTCTCTTACGATAAAAAGAGAAAAAAGTTTTAGTGAGTGGAGGCACACAATGAAATTTTTAGTTTATCAATATATAAATTCTATAATGTGAGCTAAAATTTCTTTTTTGAAATAGTCTTGTTATGTATCAAAAATTTTGTTATATTCACCTGCTCACAAAAACTTTTTAATCTCTTTATCGGAAGAAAAAAAAGTTTCATCAAAAAA
>CALWTV010000201.1 GCA_944384555.1 uncultured Clostridia bacterium
ATATTATATAATGTAGAATAAGCTGTTTATATGAAAAAATATAATCATATCTGAATTTTTTTGTAATTTTATATAACTATATATTCTTATTTAGAGGTAAACATATGGCAAAATCATCAAGCAAAAGCACAAATAAATCGGCAACGATAATTATAGGAATATTAATTGCTTTAGGAATATGGGGATATAATTATTTTTTCGGTGCAGATACTGAGAAAATACCGGTTGACGCAGATGGAAACTTACAATTTCATTTTGTTGATGTGGGACAGGGAGATTCAATAATTATAACTTCAAATGACGGAAATGTTCTGATTGACGCCGGTACCTCGTCTTCAGCTCAGACTTTGATGGCGTATATTGATACGCTTGGAATAGATACATTTGAATATGCGGTATTCACTCATCCGCATGAAGACCATATCGGTGGAGCTGATGATGTAGTGAATAAATATGATATTGAAAATGTAATAATGCCAGATGTTGACTATGATACCGCAAATTATCGAAGACTGCTTGATGCACTCGAAAATTCACCTGAAACAAATGTGATTGAAGCCCAAAGCGGAAAATCTTATAAAGTCGGCGATCTTGAGTTAAATGTGCTTGCTCCGAACTCGAGCAAATATTCATCAACAAATGATTACAGCGTGGTAATACGCGCGGTATATTTTAATACATCAGTAATGCTGACCGGCGATGCAGAAGAATTATCCGAAAATGAAATACTCGGTAAATATTCTCCTGCTATGCTTGACAGTGATATATTGAAAGTCGGTCATCATGGCTCATCTTCATCATCTTCTCCGGCATTTCTTGACGCAGTATCCCCTGAAATTGCAGTGATTTCCTGTGGAAAAGGAAACGACTACGGTCATCCGCATAAGGAAACCGTAGCCGCTTTAGAAGAAAGGAATATTATAATCAACCGTACCGATTTATTGGGAACAATTGTATATGTAACTGATGGAAACGAATTCTCTCTGTTGCAATAATTGAATATACATTAATAAAGTTTATATTTTAATCTGAGATTATCTGCTATCATGGCAATGAATTCACTGTTGGTAGGCTTTCCGCGTGTATTTTGAATCGTATATCCGAAATATGAATTTAATGTGTCAATATCGCCCCTGTCCCAAGCTACCTCTATCGCATGTCTTATTGCACGTTCAACTCTTGATGTTGTGGTGGAATATTTTTTTGCGACACTGGGATATAAAACCTTTGTAACTGAATTTATGATATCGTTATCGTTTATTGTCATTAAAATAGCGGTTCTTAAATACTGATAACCTTTAATATGAGCCGGAACGCCTATTTGATGAATTATTTTTGTAACCTGAGTTTCAAGGTCATCAGGAACGCTGTTCATTTCAGGCTGACATACTGCGGCAGTAAGGCGATTTTTGCTTAAAGTGTCAATATGCTGAACCAAGCTTACAAAATCAAAAGGCTTAAGCATACAAAAAGCTGCACCGGCATTTGTAGCTTCAACAAAAATACTCTGGTTTGAAACAAGTGATGCTATAATGAATTCAGGAGCTTTATCTGGTGAGAAGTTGATACTTTTTATACTGCGAAGCAGACCTATTCCGTCAAGCTTTGAAAGCCATACATCTGCTATTACGATATCAGGGTGAATACGATTTATCTTGAGCATAGCGTCCTCACCGTTGGAACTTTCCTCAATAAATCTGTATCCGTTTCTGATAAGAGCGTCACGGCATGTTTGGCGTGACTGTGCGTTTTCATCTGCAATTAAAATTTTAATGTTTGAGTCCATTTTTCTTAATCTCCGTTTTTAATTGTTATTTTTGGCTGTTGAGTATATATTATCATATAAAGATAAATATTTCAAGAGTTTTTGTAAAATAATAGTAACCAAAATTTCAGCATTGTTTTTGTTAATAAAAGACAAAATCTATAAATTTTAAACTAAAAGAGGATAATTTGTATGAAAATCTCAGTTTGTATCGATGCAGTCATGGGTGGAATGAAACCTGAAGAAAGTATTAGGAAATTAAAGGAAATTGAAGCGGAAGCTTTCGAGTTTTGGGCATGGTGGGGAAAAGACCTTGACGCCATGAAAGAGGCGATAGATGAAACCGGTCTTGTTCCTGTGGCTATGTGTACTAAATTTGTCAGCTTAACGGATTCAAGCTGCCGCAAAGAGTACATAGAAGGATTAAAGGAATCGATTGAGGCAGCAAAGAAAATAGGTTGTACACGTTTAATCTCTCAAGTGGGTGCTGATACTGGTGCAAGCCGTGAAGTACAGCATACAAGCCTTGTTAGGGGATTAGTTGAAGCGGCGCCTTATCTTGAAGAAAGCGGAATTACGCTTGTTGCTGAACCGCTCAATACCAAGATTAATCATAAGGGATATTATCTGTGGAGCGCGAAGGAAGCGTTTGAAATTATAGATGAAGTTGACAGCCCGAATGTAAAATTGCTTTATGATATTTATCATCAGCAGATTATGGACGGAGATATTATTAGAAATGTAACTGAAAATATCGATAAAATCGCGCATCTTCATGCGGCAGGCAATCCCGGCAGACATGAGCTTGATGAGGGCGAACTGAACTATCATTATATTTTTGATGCCATAGACAAAGCGGGATATACAGGATATGCCGGACTTGAGTATTCTCCGATTCAAAGTTGGGAAATCGGCGTAAAAAAATATCTGTAATTTTAATTTTGAGATTGACTTATTTTAGATTGTGTGATATCATTACCAAAACGCAATAATTTATATAATTTGAGTGAAAATCGGAGGATTTTATCATGCAGATTAATAAAGTTTCAACAATTTTTGCCGGAACAGACGCGGAGTTTAAATCTATCCGCGAGGCTTTGGATTATGTAGGCGATATGCGTAAAGCCGGAGCGGGACAGCCGGTTACTATTAAGCTCACTGACAAAGAGTATGATTTTGATGAACCGATTGTAATAAAACCGCCGGTTTCCGATGTAACAATAGAACCGGCAGACGGAAAAACGCTGATTTCGGGCGGGCGCAGAATAACAGGATTTGTGCGCGATAATTTTAACGGTGCAGATTGTTTCAGCGCAAAGATTGATGATGTGGCAAACGGAAAATGGGTGTTTACAGATTTATATGTAGACGGACTGAGAGCCGATTTTACAAGATATCCTGAAAACGGATTTTTCTATGCTAAAGATATTGAGGTTCATGATGGCGCATTATCTGCCGGCTCAAAGTGGTTTATCGCGGATACGGCAGATATGGCGGCAATTGATAAACTCGATGACTGCTTTGTTAGCTTCTGCCATTTCTGGATTGATGAACATTCACCAATTGAAAGCTATGACCGTGAAAGTGGTAAGCTTACGATGGAATATCGTTCAAGATTCACGATTGCCGGAGAGTTTAACGGTAAACTTATAAGCTATTACCTTGAAAATGTCAAAAATTCATTTAAAAAACCGAATCAGTGGTATCTCGACAGAGAAAAGGGAATTGTATACTATATTCCGAGAGATAATTCTCAAACTCCGGAAAATATAACTGTATATGCTCCGATGTCATCACAGCTGTTTACGGTAGAAGGTGAGAGCGACAATAAGGTTCAGGGAATACGCTTCAGAAACCTTAAATTCGCGTATACAAGAGGCGATTATGCGAGCGCGGGAAGTGTTGCCGGAACATCTGAAGATGAAAGATACGCATCAGACGGGCAGGCAGTATCAAACGCTCACGGTTCGCTTACTTTTGAAAATGCTCATTCATGTACAGTTGAAAATTGTGAGATACATAATTTCGGTGTTCACGCGGTAAATATCAAAGATGGCTGCGATAAAATCAAAATCAGCGGAAATGATATTTATGACGGCGGTGCAGGCGGTGTAAGAATGAACGGTCAGTCAGACCCCGAAAATGAAAAATCTCATACCCGTAACAACATAATTGAAAATAATAGAATTTGTCACTGCGGCAGACGTTATATGGCGGCGTGCGGAGTTTTATCCATGAACAGTTACGGAAACGTAATCAGTCATAACGATATAAGCGACTTGTATTATACAGGAGTTTCCGTTGGTTGGGTATGGGGATACGGATTCAGCATATCACGTGACAACATAATTTATAAAAACCATATTCATCATCTTGGACAGGGCGCATTATCCGATATGGGCGGAGTTTATCTGCTCGGAAAACAGCCCGGAACAATTGTATCAAATAACCTTATTCATGATATTAAAAGTGCAACATACGGCGGTTGGGCACTTTATACCGACGAAGGCTCAAGCTTCATAACGCTTGAAAATAATGTTTGCTATAATGCCTCAGACAACGTTTATCATCAGCATTACGGTTCGATGAATACCGTCAGAAACAATATTTTTGCGTTTGGCGGTGAACAGATGATAAAAGTCAGCCGTTATGAAGAGCATTTGTCAATAATCTTTGAGAGAAACATAATATATTCAGACGGTGCTCCTATTTATGGATTAAACGAATC
>CALWTV010000202.1 GCA_944384555.1 uncultured Clostridia bacterium
GGGACATAATTTGCCAGTCCATACAGAAGAAAAATGTGCCTCAACATAGTCTGAAACTTTGGCTGAGATAAAGTTAAAATTAATCTGAGAATCAACTCTTGTAAGTGCAGGTTCGCCCTCAGGCATATCAGGATTATTAAAATATTCGCCTTTTAATCCGTTAGCTTCGCTTATATCATTTTTAAGCCAGTGTGGAGGGATAGGCATCATCGCAGATTCAAGATATTCACAGCCTTTGGCATACATAACTTCGGTATCTTTTGAAACCGTCTTTTTGATACATGAAAGCAATGATAAATCTTCATAGCCATATGTACTTACACTGTAATCACCGAAACATAATTCAGCAGCACTCGGTCCAATTACGGCTATTTTTTTAATGTTTTTAGATAATGGAAGTATATTTTTATCATTTTTGAGGAGAGTTACGGCTTTTCTTGCGATTTCAAGTGCCGTCTGCTGATGAGCTTCACAATGGAAAACTTTTTCTTCGAGCGTTTCGTCAATATACGGTGAATCAAAAAGCCCAAGCATAAACTTTACTCTGAGTACACGGCTAACCGCGCGGTTAAGTGTTTCCTCGGATATAATTCCCTTTTCCACATAATCTTTAATTGTTCCTTGATAGAAATCATGCGGAAAATCGTAAAGCTGTACATCTACTCCAGATTCAAGTGCCATTCTTATTGCTTCTTCACGTGTATCCGCTACATTATGGTCGCAGTTAAGCATTGAGATTGCACACATATCAGAACGTACATATCCACGCATTCCCCATTCGCCGCGCAGAACATCTGTAATTAATTCATGGTCTGCCGGAACTGGTATTCCGTCCACTGAACTATACGAACACATTGTATTCATAGCCCCGCTTTCTGCAAATGCCGCCTCAAATACAGGCTGACAGTATTCAAAAACTTCATGGCGTCCCATTGAACACGGTGCGCAGTTAAGTCCTCCAATAGGCGCACCGTATGCGGTATAATGCTTAGGTTCACTCGCAACACGGTCAGGTTGAGATATATCATCTCCTTGAAGTCCCTTTACGATTGACGCTGCAAATCTTGACGACAGATATGTATCCTCTCCAAGATTTTCTTCAGTTCTTCCCCATCTCGGCTCACGTGCAAGGTCAAGCACTGGATTCCATGTTTCTTGAATTCCACAGCTTCTCGCTTCACGCGCTATACAATGTCCCATTTCTTCACCAAGCTCAGGTTCAAATGTACTTGCAAGCGCGATTTGCTGAGGAAAAACTGTTGCTCCTGATTTTCCAAATCCATGAAGTGCTTCCTGACAAAAAATCACAGGTATTCCCAAACGAGTATTTTCCATTGCATATCGCTGAACTTCATTATAGACCTTTGCATTACAGTTAAATACTTGAACAATTCCGATGCCTGTATCTCCAAGTGTTTCACGTATCTTCTCCGGTACGGTCTTTAATTCACCCGGTTCATAATCATTTTTGCACATTGAACGGTCAGTATATGTTATATCTCCTCCGCCATACTGGTCTATTTGCTTTACTTTTTCATCAAGTGTCATTCTCGATATCAAATCAGCTATTCTGGATTCTATATCAGCATTTTTGTCCTTATAGAGATAAAGTTCCATTTTATCGAAACCTCCATTAAAAAATTACAACTATATTATAAACCAACAGCCTTTATTGTCAATATTATATTTTATTTCAAATTATTTTTTCTACTTCTTTTTTGTTTTATAAATTTATATTGCCATTAAAGTCCAAATATAGTATAGTATTTGATAAAATAATAATTTATATTTACATAATATTTAATAAAAGAGAGGTTATTTATGAAATCCAACTCATACATTGCGCACTACTCTGAAGATAAGGAACGCAGTCAGTCCGTGTATGAACATCTCAAGGGAACTGCTGAAATCTCCGCAAATTTCGCAAAAGCGTTTGACGCCGAACAACAAGGCTATCTCGCCGGAATTATGCACGATATCGGCAAATATTCAGACGCATTTCAAAAACGCATAAACGGTTCAAGTCAGCGTGTTGACCATTCCGCCGCAGGTGCGCTTGAATGTTGCCAGAGGTTTTAACCGTGTCGCTTAACAAAGAAAGCACAAATATTCCCTATACACTCGGACGCCTGTTCAGCGTGCTCGAATCAATCCAGCATGACGCAAACCCTAATCTAAATTCCACAATTAAAGACAAGTATTTCAATTCCGCGTCCGCTACTCCCGCACATATCTTCCCTACATTGGTAAACTTATCACAAAAACATCTTAAAAAATTAGAAAATGGAAAACAAATTTTTTATGACAAACTCATTATTGAGCTGTTATCCATACTCGGCGAGGAATATCCATCAAGATTAAGCTTAGCTCAACAAGGAGCCTTTCAGCTCGGTTACTATCACCAAAGACAAGAAAAATTCACCAGCTCCAAACAAGCTGACAATAAGGAGGAAATATAAAATGAGCGAGATTATCAAAAACAGATACGAATTTGTAATTTTATTTGATGTGGAAAACGGCAACCCCAACGGTGACCCTGACGCCGGAAATATGCCTCGCGTTGACCCTGAAACCGGTTTAGGACTTGTATCGGACGTATGCCTTAAACGTAAAATCAGAAACTATATTGAAACTGTAAAAGAAGACTCGGAAGGATATCGTATGTATATAAAAGACGGTGTGCCGCTAAACCGTCAGGACAATGAGGCATACAAACATTTAGACGTAACATCGGATAATATAAAAGTAAAAAAGAAAGAAAATCCCGATATAGACCGCGCTATACGAGATTGGATGTGTGCGAATTTCTTTGATATACGTACTTTCGGCGCTGTTATGACTACTTTTGTAAAAGCTTCCCTAAACTGCGGTCAGGTAAGAGGACCCGTACAGCTCAGTTTTGCAAGAAGTGTTGAACCTGTGGTTCCTCAGGAAGTCACAATCACACGTATGGCTATAACAACAGAAGCCGATGCCGAAAAAAAAAGACAACGAGATGGGACGCAAACATATAATTCCATACGGTCTTTACCGCTGCGAGGGATATATATCCGCTAATCTCGCACGCAAAACCACAGGTTTTTCCGAAGATGACCTCGAGCTTTTATGGGAAGCTATCCTGAATATGTTTGAACATGACCATTCCGCCGCTCGCGGTAAAATGGCTGTCCGCGAACTCATTGTATTCAAGCATGACTCCGAGCTCGGCTGCGCTCCCGCATGGAAATTATTTGACACAGTAAAAATCACAAGAAAAAATCCCGAAAGCCAAATTTCAGCCCGTGATTACAGCGATTATGTTGTAACCGTAGATGAAAACAGTCTGCCGCAGGGCGTTACCTGCCGACGAATGGCGTAATGTGGGACGAAGAAGGTTTCCTTCAGCTATCAGGTTTACAGCACTTTATATTCTGCCGCCGAAGATGGGCTCTCATACATTATGTGCCTTGAGGATTGGATTTAATGGAGGAACTGCGCCCTTGTATGGCTGACCGTTTTGTACTGTCTCTTATAAACAATCGTCTATTTAAAGCATCTGATTTTATTCAAAGAGAAAGCGGCGGAGTTTATTTTACTGATGACGCAAGAAAAAAATTCTTAAGTAAATGGCAGGAAAAAAAGCGCGATGTAAGTCAACTTATATGCCTGAAGAACCAATTATAATTTAAATTATGGTGCGAACCATAAGCTATCATATTTTCTATATCAGGTTCGCACCTTTTTAAATTAATAAAATGATAATATATTATAAAATATATTTTTCCAAACTAGGTTTAATATATTTTTAATGTCGCTCCCCTCGCGGGGGGCGTGGGTCGAAATTAATATATAAAAATATTATCAATATATAAAAATATTATAAAAACTCAATGTGCCACTTGATATCCTATTTAATATAGGTTATAATTTTAAACGATATTAGAATTTTATCTGATATAATCGAAATTAAAGAGGTTAAATTAAATGACGTCAAGAGAAAAAGTAAATAAAATATTCTCACATAAAGGCGAAGGGCTCAGCGCAATGTGGACCGGTCACCCAAACTGGCAGACTGTCCCGATTTATGCGGAAAAATGGGGTATCGAACCTACTTATGAAGCTATATTCAATTTCCTAAACGATGACTGCAGATGGTTTACCGCCGATGGCGGCTATCATCACCCCGAAAACCGTCCCGCTTTCGACCCGTCATACGGTACTGAAGGCAGACATACTCTCAGCGCTGCCGGCTGTTTCGCTGACGCAGAGGAAATCGCTGATATCGAAAAATATCCGTGGCCTGATGCCTCATACTGCGATTTTACCGATATTTACAAAGCAATCGAACAATTCCCTGATAAAATCGTTTTCACAGGTATGTGGAGCTGTTTCTTCCATATAATTGCCGATTTCTTTGGCATGGAAAATTATTTCATAAAAATGTATGAATGTCCTGAAGTTGTTGAAGCCGTTACTGAACGTGTGGTTGATTTCTATGTAGAGGCAAACGAAAAATTCTTCGCAGGTTTAGGCGACCGCGCAGATGTTATGTTCTTCGGCAATGACTTCGGAACTCAGCTCGATTTATTTGTTTCACCTGATTTATTCCGCAAGTTCATACTGCCCTCTTTCAGACGCATTATAGCTGTCGGTAAAAAATACAACAAAAAAATCATGCTCCATTCTTGCGGCTCAATTTACCGCATTATCCCCGACTTAATCGACGCCGGTGTTGATATTCTTCACCCAATTCAGGCTAAAGCCGCCGGAATGTCCGCAAAAGACCTCGCTCAATACAAAAATGACCTTGCTTTTGTGGGCGGTATTGATGCACAGGATTTATTCGTTAACGGAACTCCTCAACAAATTAAAGATGAAGTTCACCGTGTACGTGATATTCTCGGTCCAAGTATCGTAATATCTCCTAGCCATGAGGAAATTCTCCCTAATGTTCCTGCTGAAAATATCCTCGCTATGGCTGAAGCGTCAAGAGACTAATCTTTAATAAATATTTTAAATTTGATATTTTTTAATAAAATCAAGTCACTTTCTTGAAAAAATAAAATTCCACCTGTATATTCTATATTGATAATACAGATGGAATTTTTTGTTTTAATATTTATCTAAATATCACTTAAAAGACTACTTTTACGGTTTCTCCCGCTTTAATTGATATCTTCTTAAATCCGCACAAATTCTTATGAGGAATATATTCAAATTTCAGCACGCTGTATTTTGTATCCATTCCGCCCTTATTGGTAACCTCTACGGTGTTCTCATCTATCCAGTTTTCTTCAATTTCCGAATATGTAAGTCCGAATCCAAATTCATAAAGCGGCTTGCCTTTAAAGAATTTATATGTACGGTTTTCCATTGAGTAATCGCCGAAATCGGGAAGGTCATCTACTGAACGGTAGAATGTAACCGGAAGTCTGCCGCTGGGCGAAACTTTACCGAACAAAATGTTTGCAAGCGCTTCTCCTCCACGTCCGCCGGGGTAGAAACACTGTACAACCGCATTACATTTTTCGTCCTGCTCGCAAAGGCTTATACAGCTACCGCTTACATTTACAAATACAGACGGTTTGCCCAATTCCATAATTGTATGGAACAATCTCTTCTGTGACGGCGGAAGCTCAAGGTCAATCTTATCTCCTGCAGCTGCCGAATTATACGCATCGCCTTCCTCGCCTTCGAGAATTCCGTTAAGTCCCATGCAGAAAATGACTACATCTGCCTGCTGAGCCGCGATAATCGCTTCATGATAGCCTACGCTTGAAACGTCTGCTGGATTATCATTATAAAGATGACAG
>CALWTV010000203.1 GCA_944384555.1 uncultured Clostridia bacterium
GCTATTTGGGTATATATGTTCAATAAAAATATGCTCAAAGATTTCAATCTTGAAGATCCATACGAGCTTGTAAAAAACGGCAAATGGACTTTTGATAAATCATACGAGATGATGGAGGCAGTGGCAGCTGACCTTGACGGTGACGGAAAATTTACTGACGCAGACAGATTCGGACTTGCTACACACAATGTAAACTACTATGCCCTTCTTATAGGTGGAGGAGAACCACTCGCTGAAATCGGAAATAACGGCAGTCCTTCTATAACTGCCGGTGATGACAGATTTACAGCAGTATATGACAAAATTTCCTCTCTTTTTGGTAAAGATAATTATTCTCTTATGGAGTATGAAGGTAAAGTCTTTATGGAAGGCCGAGCATTACTTTGCGGTCAGGTAATGGCATGTGTAAGACTTTTCCGCGAAATGGAAGATGACTTCGGCATAATTCCTGTACCAAAATATGATGAAGCACAAAGTCAATATTATTCATATGTTATTCCTTACGATGTATTTGCCGCGTCAATTCCGATAACATCAAAAGACCCTGAAATGACCGGTACAGTACTTCAGACAATGGCTATTCTTTCAGACTATTATATAACACCTGCATATTATGACGTAACTATTCAGGGTAAAGGTCTGCGTGATGAAGAATCTCTTGAAATGCTTGACCTTATTCGTGATACAACAGTTTATGATTTGGCGATGATGTATAACTGGGCATCTTTTGCCGGAAATTTAGCTACCGACCTCCAAAATCAAAAAGAATTTGCATCGAATTACAAGAGAAAACAAAAAGCTATTGATAAAGAAATTCAAAAAATGATTGATAATTTTTCAAATAATCAAAATTGAATTTTAATAAAATTTATATATAATAGAGAATACAAATATAATACAACTTAAAAGGAAAAATACATATGTTAGCATGGGAAAAAGAATATCTTCGGGATATGGCAAAGAAAAAAGCAGAAATTGCAAACTCACCTGAAATGCAGGAAAAAATTAAACAATGGTATCTGCATAATGACCTTAAAAGCGATATTCCTATTATATATTTTGAAATGGGTACTGTCGGTGATGCTGGATTTAATTATTCATGTAAGTGCGAATCAAGTGATGCCCGCGGTTATGAGTGGAATCTTGGCAATGAAATGCAAAACTATATAATGATAGGCGATGACAGAGCAGTAACAGCAGATTACACTATTGGATACGGTTCCGGAATGAAACTGTTTAATTTGGACGCAAAACGCACCAATACAGATGGCATAGGTTTTCATATCGACCCAGTTATTAAAAATCTTGACACACTTGACCAAATTCAACCCTCGCCTATGTGGTATGACGATAAAGCAAATGCCGCAAAATGGTTTGAACAGGCACAGGATTTATTCGGAGATATTCTTAACGTAAGATACGGACAAGGTTCACTTTATTTTGTTCCCACAAATAATCTTGTTCAGCTTATGTCAATGGAAACTATGTTTACCGAAATGTATGATAATCCTGACAATTTCCACGAAATGATGAAGCGGCTTGCTGATGACTGCTGCAAATATATGAAAGGGCTTGAAGAACGCGAAATGCTTCTGCCGTCCTGCCGCGGCGAATGGGTAGCTCAAGGTACATTTGCATTTACGCATGACCTCCCCGAAAAAAAAGACACTCCATTTACATTAAAAGATGTATGGGGCTTTATGGATTCTCAGGAAACAGTCGGTGTATCAAAAGAAATGTTCCATGAATTTTTCTTCCCGTATTACAAGCAGATTTCGGAAAATTTCGGTCTTCTTTCTTATGGCTGCTGCGAACCTGTTGACACATTCTGGGAAGACTCTATTTCTAAATTTGAGAATTTGCGTAAGGTATCTATATCTCCATGGTGCGATGAAGAAAAAATGGGCGAATATTTACGTGAACGTAAAAATGTTATATATCAGAGAAAGCCCAGTCCTTTATATATAGGCGGTACAGAAAAAGAACTTGACGAGGAAGCGTTCCGTGAACATATACGCAAAACAATGAAAGCCGCAAGAGGCTGCAAACTTGAAATTACTTTCCGTGATACATACACATTAAACGGAAATTTCAATAAACCTCGTCGCGCTGTCGAAATTGTAAGAGAAGAAATTGTCAACACATGGCAATCATAAATAAAAAGGAGTCATTTACATGACTCCTTTTCTTTATCAAAAATTATTTGTTGAAATATCTCTTGAGTAAGCCGTCAAATGCTTTACCGTGACGAGCTTCATCTCTTGCCATTTCATGAACTGTATCGTGAATTGCGTCAAGACCTGCTTCTTTTGCGAGTTTAGCAATCTCGGTCTTACCCTTTGTAGCACCGTTTTCTGCTGCAACTCTGAGTTCAAGATTCTTCTTTGTAGAATCTGTAACTACTTCACCGAGAAGTTCTGCAAATTTTGCTGCGTGTTCAGCTTCTTCATATGCAGCCTTTTCATAGTACATACCTATTTCAGGATATCCTTCTCTGAAAGCAACTCTTGCCATAGCAAGGTACATACCTACTTCTGTGCATTCGCCGGAGAAATTAAGTCTGAGACCTTCAAGTATTTCCTCGGAAACACCGGAAGCAACACCTACTGTGTGTTCAGCAGCCCAAGAGAGATCGCCTGATTCTTCCTTAAACTTACTTGCCGGAGCATTGCACTGTGGGCATTTTTCTGGAGCAGAATCGCCTTCATGAACATAACCGCATACTGTACATACAAATTTCTTCATAATAATTAATCTCCTTTATTTAAATGAAATATATTTTTATTTTTTCAATTATCTCTGCATTTTATGCATTTTCCGTAATATATAACCTTTTCATTTTCAACATCAAGACCCGCTTCAAAGAGCTGTTTTGGAATTTCAAACTCATAGAATAAATCAATTATAACCCCGCATTTTTTACATATAAAATGGCGGTGCTGAGTTGTATTACCGTCATAATGGATACTTTTATCGAGTGTTTCCATCGTGTCAAGCTCGCCGATACTTGATAAAAACTTTAGGTTTCGATACACCGTGCCCAAACTTACATTAGGTACTTTATCTTTTACCCTTTGATAAATGATATCAGCAGTCGGATGATCGAGAGAATTTTTTACGACATCAAGTATTACCTGACGTTGAAAAGAATTTCTCATTTTCTCACCTCAAAATTAATAGTAACAGTTACTGTTATTATATTATCATATAACTTCAATTTTGTCAAGTGCTTTTTTAATAAATTTATTTTGAAAATCGCATAAAATTTTTTAAAATAAAAATCCTCCGAATTTTTCAATCCGGAGGTATTATTTTATATTACAAAATTATA
>CALWTV010000204.1 GCA_944384555.1 uncultured Clostridia bacterium
TACTGCATATTTTTCAAGGTCACATCAGCAAGCCAAATCTTCCGTCATAAGTCCCGTAAGCAGATCTGCGGCGGCTTCAATGGCTGAAAGTTTCAAAAAGTCGCTGTATGTGTGCATAGTCTTTATCGGAATACTTACAACCGCAGTCGGAATTCCGTATTCCACAAGCATAAGCGCGTCGGCATTTGTTCCTGTACCCCTTGCCTCTACTACGGTCTGATGCTTTATTTCCGCTTTTTTTGCGATATCTATGATTTGTGATGTGAATTTTCGGTCGGTTATCGCTGATATTGAAATCATCGCTCCCTCACCGCATTTGCCCGATTTATGCCCGGGAACTTCCGGAGCCGATGCAAAGTTAACATCGGTAACAACCGCAAAATCCGGCTTTATTCTGAATGCGTGAAGGCGTGCCCCATTGAGTCCGGTCTCCTCTTTTGCTGAAAGGCAGACGTAAACATCACACTTTAGCGCGGATTTATCAACAGTCGCGGCAGCGTAAACAGCGGCAGCAGCACAGGCTCTGTCATCGAAAGCTTTTCCTACAAGCGCATCTCCTTCAAGTTCCGCAAAAGGCGCACGGAAATTAACCGCTGAACCGAGTCCGATTCCCATTTTCTCAAGCGATTCCTTTGTATATCCCGTATCTATCCTGAATTCTTCAATCTGGGGGAGCTTTTTTGCGTCGCCTTTTACAAGGTGAGGCGGGGTTGAACCAATAACACCGTATATTTTTTGATTATTTGCCCCGTAAACGGTAACTTCACATGCCGGAAGTGTGCGTCTGTCAAGCCCGCCGACTGCACAAACTGACAAAAATCCGTCATCGCTTACGTTTGTCACGATTGCCCCGATTTCATCAAAATGCGCGTCTATCATGAGCTTAGGCACATTGTCATTTCTTGATTGCGCACGGCGGATAAAAACATGATTCCCCACGTCATCTCCGATATATTCATCAAAATATTCGCTTATTTCGGATTTCAGCGCGTCTCTCTCATAATGTTCATATCCCGGTATGCCCATCATCTGACTAAGTGTCTGCAATAATTGTTTGAGTTCCACTTTAATCCTGTCCTTTCAAGTCTTTATTTTCTGTTCTGATTATGACGTCATTAATTATATCATTAATAAAAACAAAGGTCAACATCTGTATTTTACTATTCAATTGAAATTAAAAATATAAAATAAAATTATTGACATATATTGAATTTTGTGATATCATAATTTTATAATTATTTTTAAGGAGAGGTGATAAAGAAACATGTTAAAAGCTAATAACAATATTTTGTATCACAGTTATAGTTTATGGTGGCGGTTTTCCGCCGAATGTTTACATGATTTTTCTTCACACCTATATTCTAAAAAATAATTGTAAAGGAATGACAGATTAATCATAACAATAATTCTGTCAATTGGTATTTAAAAATGGAAAAAATGACTTATCGCGATTTTGATAGATATCTTAAAGATTACCCCGACAAAAACGGTAGATTCGGTCCTTACGGCGGCGCAATCTTACCGCCTGAACTTGTACCGGCAATGAATGAAATCACTGAGGCATATCAGACTATCTGCCACAGCTCTCAGTTTATAAATGAGCTCCGCAGAATACGCCGCGAATTTCAAGGCCGTCCTACCCCCGTATATCATTGTGAACGTCTCTCAAACAGAGTCGGCAAATGCCAAATTTATTTAAAACGTGAAGACTTAAACCATACCGGTGCTCACAAGCTCAATCACTGCATGGGCGAAGGTTTGCTCGCTAAATATATGGGCAAAAAGAAGATTATCGCTGAAACTGGCGCGGGTCAGCACGGCGTTGCTCTTGCTACCGCAGCGGCTTACTTCGGTCTTGAATGTGATATCTATATGGGTGAAGTCGATATAGCAAAACAGGCTCCTAACGTTACAAGAATGAAAATGCTCGGCGCAAGAGTTGTTCCTGTTACTCACGGTCTTAAAACACTAAAAGAAGCCGTTGACGCTGCTTTTGACGCTTATATGAAAGAATATAAGGACGCAATTTACTGTATCGGAAGTGTTGTCGGACCTCACCCGTTCCCGATGATGGTTCGCGATTTCCAGATGGTTGTCGGAATTGAAGCGCGTGAACAGTTTAAAGAAATGACCGGATTTTTACCGGACGCTGTTGTCGCTTGTGTCGGCGGTGGTTCAAACTCAATGGGTATGTTCCCCGCATTTTTGTCTGACCCTGTTGATATTTACGGCGTTGAGCCTCTTGGCAGAGGTCCCGGTGTAGGTGACCATGCGGCATCTATTACATATGGTAAACCCGGAACTATGCACGGTTTTGATTCTATTGTACTTCAGGACGAAAACGGAGATCCGCTCCCTGTATACAGCGTAGCAAGCGGTCTTGATTATCCTTCTGTTGGTCCCGAACACGCATTTCTCCATGATTGCGGCAGAGTAAATTATGTTACTATATCCGATGACGAGGCTATGCAGGCGTTCTTCGCGCTTTGCCGTTATGAAGGCATAATTCCTGCAATCGAAAGCTCTCACGCGGTAGCTTACGCAATAAAACTCGCCCGTGAAATGGAAGTAGGTTCTATTTTGGTAAACCTCAGCGGCAGAGGCGACAAAGATATCGATTATGTTGCTGAACATTACGGTTACGGCGATATTCTCAAAATCTAATTTTTAATAAAATAATTTTAAGTAAAATATAAAAATAAAATTAACGGCAGTAGTTAGCGGAGAAAAATCGGTATCTCACACTGACTTGTTGTCAAACGCATCTACATAAAATACAGTCGCACTCTGTAAAATTACCGAGCGTGGATTGAAACATTAAATTAAGAGGGCGACTTTACAGTTGTCCTCTTTTTTTTAATATAATGCAAAGGAGATTTTTTATGGATACTAAAATTGTATGTCCAACGCCCGAACAAGCTGAATGGGCAAACTGCGAACTAGGCGTAATAATTCACATGGATTTACAAACGTTTCAGCCGTTTGATTTCCGTGAAGAACTCGGCAAAACTCCATCTCCTCAAGTATTCAATCCATCATCACTTGATACCGACCAATGGCTTGAAGCCGCTGTATCAATGGGCGCAAAATATGCGGTATTAGTTGCAAAGCATTGTTCCGGATTCTCGTTGTTTCCATCAGCGGCACACGACTTCACGGTAGCGTCGTCTCCTTGGAAAAACGGAAAAGGTGATGTTGTTGCGGATTTTATCACTTCATGCAAAAAATATGGTGTAAAACCCGGACTCTATTACAGTGCCTGCTGCAACGCTCACTTTCAAATAGATGGAACCGCTAAAGGCAAAATGTCTCAGGCGGAATACAACAAAATCGTAATTACTCAGCTCACAGAACTTTGGACACGTTACGGCGATTTATTCGAGATTTGGTTTGACGGCGGCGTTCTTTCAGTTGAAAAAGGCGGTGCTGATATCGTGTCACTCCTTCATAAATTACAGCCTACCGCAAACGTTTTTCAGGGTCCCACAGGTACACGTTCACTTTTGCGCTGGGTCGGCAACGAGGACGGTAATGCTCCCTATGACTGTTTCTCAACCGTAGATATGGGCGAGGGCACTTTCGACGGCGCAAGCGGTACTCCTCTTGAAGGCGGTGACCCCTACGGCAGTATATGGAACCCCGCTGAAAGCGATATGCCTAACAGATACGCTCATCTCGCATATCAGGGCGGCTGGTTCTGGCGCGAAGGTGAAGATGATACCGTTATTCCTGCAGAAAAATTAATGGAAAAATATTATTATTCCGTCGGACGCAACACAAATCTTCTGCTCGGAATGGTAATAGACAACCGCGGAATGTTCCCCGAAAAAGATGCCGCCGTTTTCCGTGAATTCGGTGAAATGATAAAAGAAAGATTCTCATCTCCCATTGCCGAAACATCAGGGGAAACAAACATAATCACTCTTGACGTAAACGCAGATGTAACCGATATCGTAATTTCAGAGGACATCAGGTTCGGTGAACGCATAACCGATTATAAACTCGAAAAATGTATTGGCGGCGTATGGTCTGAATTAGCCTCCGGAAGATGTATCGGTCACAAGCGTATTCACCGTATCGATAAAACTCATATAGACTCGCTACGTCTATCTGTAAATGAATATAAGGCTGTGCCTAAAATTTGCAAATTTGCGGCGTACTGCGGCAAAAATTAATAAGTTATCATTTTTTACAGCATTCTTTAATTTTTAATGTTATTTAACGAAATTTTAAATAATATTGAATGATATTTAATATTTATTTTTTGTAAAAATTTTTTATTTGCCGTAAAATTAATTAATTTTATTGACAAATGGGTATCTTTTGTGATATGATTAGATGATATATTTAGCAATATAAGAATATATTGCTTAAAAAAAAATAAGGAGATATAAAAATGAGAAACGCAAAGAAACCACTTGCATTTATGACAGCCGTTATCCTTGCCGCAATGCTGACAGCTCCTGCATTTGCGGAAGATACCGTTGTTGATGAAAATGCAACTGAAGAAACTACTACTGTAACTACTGAAGAAGCAGTTGAAGTAATTTCTGAAACAGAAGAAACCGCTCCCGTTGCAGTTACCGAAGACAATGTAAAAGATGTTGCTTACGCACTCTTTGAATCTTACATGTCCGGTGAATTAGAGTACAAGGGAATGACTCCCGAATTACTCCAAACAATAAAATCTTTCGCAAGCGTAGCTGAAGAAAAAGGCTCATATGCCGGCACAGTTGACGTTGTTGACGGTGTTATTGTAATAAACGGTTCCGAGGAAATAAAACTTGTTGATTCCGTTATCGCAGGCGATACATATGTATTTCCTTTCGCTGAATTCGGCGGTGCTTTCACTGCTAAGGGTTCAGAAATGACAAACATTTTTTCAGTTGATACCGATGTATATCTTACAGATGGTGCATCTGCTAAAGAAATATTCATCATTTTAAGTGATTCTGCTGAAATTTACTTAGGCAGAGATACAGCTGTTGAAAATATTACCATTATCTGCACAAATCCTGATGCTGATGTTAAAATTTCAGGTGCTGGTTCTGCTGCTTCAATTGGTATAATGGGAACAGCTAATTATGTAATTGATGAAGCAACTGTTGAACTTCTTACAGTAATTGCTAATGACGCTTCCATTACAGGTAACGCTTCCGTTAAAAATGCTGTGCTCGGCGATTCTAATATCGTTTATGAACTGAAAGATTCATTTGTTACAGTTGATGAAAACTGCGATGCATTCGTAGACGGCAAATACATTAAGGGCTTTGCAGAAGTTCAGCTTCCCTATGGTCTTATGTATCAGTTTGGAATGTTCGGCGAAACTTATCGAGTACCACCGATAGTTCATTA
>CALWTV010000205.1 GCA_944384555.1 uncultured Clostridia bacterium
GTCATATTTAGGCATTGGAAGTATACCGAAGTCAGAGAACATGTTACGGAGGTTAGGAACTGCGTGAATACCGTTATAGTCAAAGAGCGCGCGGTTTTCCTGGAATATTATAAGACCTACATTTGTATTCGGGTCTGGATCGAGGTTATAATATTTAGACCAGTCGAAACAATTTTTTTCATCTGACATGAAGTCTATATATTTTGCGACAACATCTGCGGTTTTTTCGCTGTAAAACGAGAGAACAGGAATATCATTTTCATCTTTGGTATTGTAGTGAATTCCGGAAGCGAAAACTCCACTTACAGGAACAGCAGGATAAGTAACCATGCCGTATTTATCCTTTTCATCGTATTTGCCGTTTCCGTCGAGGTCCTGTGAAACGCCCTGGCTCATTTCAACCATTTTGTCGAAAGTCCATTTGCCTTCGTTTACGAGCTGATAGGGGTCTTCAAGATTATACTCGTTAAGCATAGCTTTATTAAAGAGCATAGCCTCGGTTGCGCGGTAGCGGTCATATGAGATTTCACCGGTAGTGTAATAGAGCTTGTGTGCAATGCTAAGACCTTCATTAGCCGCCTGGTCCCACCACGGCATGTCAAGCTGAAGTGATTTTACTGTATTTAAATCAAGGACAAGCTTATTAAGTGAAAGCGCAGATGCATCACTGGGAGTACCTAAAAGCATATCATAAGCATCTTCGCCAGCTTGAATAACTTTGGTAGCTTCTTCATTAACGGAAACAGTCGGTTTAATCTGCTGGATATCTACATTATACATGTCTTCAATTTCGACAATTCTCTGATAAACAGCGTCATTTAAGGCTTCACCGTTTGTTTCCTCGGCATACATTTCGTTTGATTCCCAGAAACCGTATGTCTGACCACGTACAAGCATTCTGAAAGTGTATCCGCCGTAATCAACTACATTATAGGGAAATTCTTCTTCGGTTTCTGACGCGCTTTCTGAAACCGTGCTTGAATCTGTGTTTGAGGTATCTGAATTTTGAGTATTGGTTCCACCGTCTGAATTCTTATCAGAGCAAGATGCAAACGCAGGCGCAAGCATGAGTAAGGTAAGCAGAAGAGCGGTTATTTTTTTGGCTTTCATAAATTTTAACATAACTCCTTTGGAAAATATTGCACTTTAAGATATTTTAAATTTATTACATTAGTATAACATAGCTCATTTCATTATAGAAAAATATCACAAAAATACTATAGTATTATTGTGCACATTTTCAGGATTTATATTTATGAAAAATGACTGATACTACTGAGATAATAATGGTAGCAATTGTAGAAATTATGAATCCGGGAGAAGATGGATCGGTTATAGTTGCTCCCATGCAGGTAAGTCCTATCATTGATGGAATTGAGCCGGCGACAGAGCCGATAAGGTATTTTTTGAAATCGAAGCGCATTGAGCCTAAAATCATGCTTACTATGTCTGCGGGCAAAAAGCTTACTACACGAAGCATATATGACGCAAAGAACTGGTCACGTTCTGCCATTTTCTCTATTTTACCTGATTTGTCATATTTTTTAGTAAATTTTTGAATATATTCTGCGGCAGACAGACGACCGGCGATATATGGTACAATCATAGTTATTGTAAGCCCCAGCAGATTTATAGGCAGAGCCGCCCAAATAGGAAATATTCTTCCTACAAATGCGTAAACAATAGCGATAGGAAAAATTACCGAAAGAGATTTGAGCGCGTAGAAAAACGATATTGATATTATTGCAATCGGATAATTTGACGGCGTATAATTAAGCAGCCGGTCAAACGGAACTTTAGCGAATACAAAAATATATATTGATGCTCCGGTTAAACAAAGCATCAATATTATGGGAAGTACGCGGACAAATTTTAAGAATATTTCTGATTTAATATATTTTTTCCGAGCCACGCTTTATTTATTCCTCTAAATCGAAGCATACTCTTTCACAGACTACACTTCTTACATATTCTGCAACAGCGATATGAGCAGGATGTGTTTTATAGACGTCATAATCCGCCTCATTTTCAAAAGAGGTATCGAGCATCATTGAAGCGTTTGAGGAATCCATGGGATTTATATGAACCTTTGCGCTCAAAAGTCCCGGAACGACACCTACAAGTCCTTCAAGACCGGACTTAATTTTTTCAGCGGCGGCTTTTTTGTCCGCGATATCGTCTTTTAATTTCCACATAATATAATGTTTTACCATTTTTCCAAATCTCCTTTATCCTTTAATAAAATAAAATTTGATTATATAAATTAAAAATATTTAATAATTACATAGAGGAAACGACCTGATAAATTCCGATAAATCCGGCGATTGTTACAGCGATAACGAGAATCGGCGCAGCGTATTTAATGCAGATAAGCCATGGTTTTTTAAGTTTAAAGGGTTTTCCGCTTTCTTCGATGTGTTCAATAATTTTAGTGGGGTTCCAAATCCAGCCGATAAATATACACATCATTACGCCGCCTATCGGCATTAAGATATTATCGGTAATCATGCACATGAAGTCGAATACGGAATATCCAAGAATTTTGACATTACCTAAAACGCCAGATGAGAGAGCGGACGGAATACCGAGTACAAACGCTCCTGCGGCGAGTATTATGGTAGCGACGGTTCGTGAGCAGTGGAAGGAATCGAGAACTGCGGAAACCACACATTCAAGAAGCGCAATCGCACTTGTTAATGCGGCGAAGAACATGAGTGCGAAGAAAAGAATCGCGAAAATGAATCCGCCTTTCATCGCGCCGAAAACGTTGGGGAGAGTACCGAAAGTAAGACCTGCACCTTCAGCTGGGTTAAGACCGAACGAGAATACTGCGGGGAAAATTGCGAGTCCGGCGAGTACCGCTACAAGGGAATCGAGACCGGCGATAATCGCAGTATTTTTGGGGATATTTTCATCTTTGCCGAGATAACTTCCGTATGTGATTGTGATACCCATACATAGACTGAGTGAATAGAATACCTGACCGAGTGCGGCGGAGATTGAGGCAAACGAGAATCCGCTTTCGGGAGTAAATACGAATTTGAGTCCGGCTTCAGAATTTGGGAGAGTAACTGAACGCACCACGATTATAAGAAGCAGGATAAAGAGAGCGGGCATCATGAATTTTGACGCTTTTTCGATACCGCTTGCGCCTTTAAGACAGATAAGCAGTACACATACAATAAATACGAGATGCCAGATTACAGGTTCTGTCGATGAGGCGGTATATTCTTTAAAACTTGAGGGAGCGTTCATGGTAGTGGCATAGCTTTGGATATATTTTAGTACCCAACCGCCGATTACGCTGTAATATGACAGGATTATGAAGGCGCAGACAACGCCGACAATACCGATAATTTTTGATTTTTTGTTTAATTTTTCATAAGTTTTAATCGGACCGCTTGATGACATACGGCCTATTGAAGTTTCCGTAATCATGATAGGCATACCGAGAATGATAACGAACAGCAGGTATACAATCAGGAACTGGAAGCCGCCGTTATTGCCCATGAGATACGGAAATTTCCACAGATTACCCAACCCGACTGACGAGCCTGCCGCTGCTAAAATGAAGCCGAGGTTAGATGACCATTTGTTTTTATTGCTCATTTTATGCTTTTGTTTAGCATCTGAAACTTTATATTTCAGATAATCCTCCTTAAATTTTATTTATTTTATATATTATACCTTAACGTCGTATCATTGTAAATCGGCAAAACTCCCTATCTTTTATATAAATCCGATATGATATAGGGTCATTTTCTAAAAATCGATATTTCGGTGTGGATTTAGTCCGTAAAATGAGCCGAAAATTATAATGTTTCTTCTATAAAATTCAGTTTTGATAAATTAAAATTGCACATCATATTTATATATTCACAATGTTATTAAAATAATTCAATTAAAATTTTTCATAAAAAAAGCCGTCAAAATCAAAATATATTTTGACAGCACGGTTTTTAAAATCAAAAATTATTTTATATAGGAACTACGGGTAAAAGAAAATGGTATGTTTGACCCGAAATCCACTCGCCATTCTTGTAACATTCATGTTCATTATCGAAATGAAGGCGAATATTTTCATTCCATCTGTAACCTATTTCTTTTACTAATTCATAAACCCCGAATTTATGCAAAGTTTCAGTATCGATTTTATTGTTAGTTTCATAAAGCACCCATTCCGACGCGGGTACGGTAAATGTTGCGATTTCATTATCCGCAAATTTGGAAAAATCGTGGTTCTCTGTTTTTTCAACACAAACTCGGCAGCAAACATGGAATTCAGAGCAGCCCCTGCCGCAGGACTGACAGTCTGATAAACATACCCATATTTGTTGTGGCGTTGAAATTGTTTCGGACAATTTTTTTATTTTTCCGCTTTCGGCAAGTTGGCTGATAAATAGCGCAATAGAGCCGTCTCCTAAATTTAACGCTTTTTTGAACCCCGCCATTTCAAACTCTGATTTATTAATTATGGTTAGTTTGACTCCTTTTATGATAAATTTATCTGTATTCATAAATATCCATCTCCGGTTTTTCTTCATTTTCAATATTTCTGCATTAGGAGAGCTTTAGTTTTAAATTGAATAAAGAAAAAGCACCTGAAATAATCAGATGCTGTTTGGCGGAGAGGGAGGGATTCGAACCCTCGCGCCCTTTCGGACAAACGGTTTTCAAGACCGCCTCGTTATGACCGCTTCGATACCTCTCCAAGTGCCTTTATATTTTATCATATTGGCGCGGATAAGTCAAGAGTAAATTTAAAAAATTTTGAGGAAGGTACTTTTTTTAATAGTTCCCTCCCCCACGTTTATTTAATTAAATAATATGCCTGCCGAATTTTTTACTTTATAGCGACTTCGTGACCGGTGCGTGCTGATTCATAGATAGCGTCTATCATCTTCATCAGAACAACGCCGTCTTTTGCGGGAGCACGGCATTCGGTGTTATTCTTTACGCAGTCGATGAAGTGAGCGATTTCACGTTCAAACAGTCCGTCAAAGCTGAGTGAGCTGTTGCCTGCGATGTTTACGTTTACGAATTCGCCGTTCATGTCGGTGAAGAATTCAACCTGCGGGTCAACTCTCGCGCCGCCCTTTGTACCGAACAGCTCGATATTGCCTACATCATTTTTGATGTTGAGGTTGAAGCTTGCTTCCATTGTCATAGTAAGACCGTTGTCAAAGCGGATTATCGCGGAAGCTAAATCCTCAACGTTATGTTCAAACTTGCCTTTTCTCTCAGCGGTATATCCAAGATTAGCCTTTGCGCCGCTTGCTCTGTTTGGACCGAGATTGTCATATGTAACGCCGTAAGCCGCGATAGGAGTGGGGCAGCCTGCGAGATAGCGTACAAGGTCCATTACGTGAACGCCGAGGTCGATTAAGGGACCGCCGCCGGAATATGCCTTATCTCCGAACCAGCCGCCGGGACAGCCGTTTCTTCTCAGATATGTAGCCTTTGCGTAGTAGAGGTCGCCCATTGTGCCGCCCTCAATAAACTTTTTCAGCAAATCCGCGTCATTACCGTATCTGCGTACAAATCCAATTTGAAGCAGCTTGCCGTTCTTTTCTGCCGCGTCAAGCATTTCCTGCGCCTCAAACTGATTCATAGCCATCGGTTTTTCGCAGATTACGTTTACGCCTGCATTAAGCGCCGCGATACTTGCGTTTTTGTGTTCCGCATTCCATGTGGTAACGCTGACAGCGTCGAGATTTTCTTTTTCAAGCATCTCGTTGTAGTTAAAGTAGTAATTGGGAACATTGTACTGTTCGGCATATTTCTTTACTTTTTCCTCATCGATATCGCAGACAGCTACAACATCAAGGATATCGGAAAGTCTTTTATAACCGCTCATATGGCAGTGGCTAATTCCGCCGGTTCCGATTATGCCTACTCTTAATTTGCTCATGGTATTTGTCCTTTCTTTTTATTTGATTATATTATCGCCAGTTATTGTCTTATTTTTTGAGCTATTTGCATAATTTTACTTAATAACTCAACGTTATAATATCACATTGAGGGCGTGTTGTCAACAATAAAATTATTATCAGAAATATATGATTGCTATTGGATAAATATATAATTTGTATAAAAAATTCCCAAAAATCTTTTTAACTAAATCAGGATTTTAAAAAGAAATTTGGGGAAATTTATTAAATTTTATTCGGCGTCAAATTCCTCAAAGTACTCATACAGTTTTTGATATATTTTGTTTTCGGATTTTGTAATTTTGGCAAGAAATGACGCGGTATCGGTGGATTTTGCTTTTATCATGTTAGATACGATGTAAAGGGATTGGCTGAAATTTGAGTAATTAAGTCCAAAGTCATAGACACAGTTGTCAAAAATCAGGCGCAGCATTTCCTTTGAATCGTTATCACGTGCGATTTTGCCTTCAAGCAAAACATCAAAATATGCCGGAATTAAACTGCGTCTGGTTTCAGCGGAGAGGAGCTCTGCTGCACTTCCGACAAGTTCAGTATCATTTACAACTGCTGGAACGCACATAAGTCCGCTCCAGTTAAGGGACAAATACTGCTCCTGATTTTCATCATATTTTGGGAAAGGCAGAACGCCGAATTCATCTTCCATTTCGCGATAATCGGTCAGTGATTTAACATCGCGCATATAGAAAAGCACGCGTCCCGAATCAAACGGAAGTCCGAGTTTTTCATCTTTCATCTGGTCGTATCCGAAAGTGAAAGATGTGTTGTTTTCGCATAACAGAGAATAAATCATAGAGATTATGTCAGCGGTTTTTTCATTTCCGAGAGCGACTTCTGGCATACCTTCGCTGTTAAAATCGACAAAAGGCTGGTCGCAGCTTGATATAACTGAAGCGAGCATCCAGTCAACTTCACAGGCGAAACCATACTGGTCCGCATTTGTAAATTTGCTGTCTCCGTCGAGGTCAACGGAAACTTTAGACGCCATTTCACCGAGTTTATCCCAAGTCCATGTGCCGTTTTTGACGAGGTCATATGGATTTTCAAGCCCATAATCGTCAATCATGTTTTTATTGAACGGTATGCAGTTGGGGTCTGGTATAACATAGTCGCTTGCGGCAACCGGTAGCTTGCCCATGACTTCGAGCGTATCATTCATGGACTGATTCCAGTATGGCTTTGAAAAATCGACATTAGGTATTTTGTTCCAGTCTTTTATAATGTTACTTTTTATCATGGCATGAATGTCTTGTATACAGTGTGTCATAATTAAGTCATATGAGCTGTCACCTGCCATAACGGCACTGTTGACGGCGGGATAAATATCCTGTATATATCCGGGGGAATATCCCTCTATTACTATATCAAGACGTTCTTCAACTGCGGAATTGCGTTTAAATACGGTGTCATTTATTATTTCACCTGTAAGTTCTTCCGAAAATAGGTAGTTTTCGAATGCGCCCCATTCGGGATAGATAATGTTGAACTGTTGACCGTTATATTTTTTGTCCGGAATTTCAGGTTCAATAAAGGTTTCCTCGTTATTTTCATCTGTTGTAGTTTCGGTGGTTTCTTGTGATTCTGAGGTGATTTTATTTTGCGTATCAGATTTTGCGGAGTTTGAACAGCCTGTTGTTATTGTTATTAGCAAAACGGATAAAATAAGCAGTGATGATATTGCGTATTTCATTAAAAATACCTCCGTACAATTATTATTATAAAAATATAATAACACAATATAATAATAAAATCAATATTATATTAATAATATTGCAAGAAAAGTTTAATAATTTCAATTACCGTGTGTATTAAAATGAAATGCATATTCTGTTACTATTATAATCTCACATAAAAAATAAAAAATCCCAATAAAACCAAATTAACTGATTTCATTGAGATTTTGATTATGGCTGCCGAACTAGGATTTGAACCCAGACAAACAGAGTCAGAGTCTGTCGTGCTACCCTTACACAATTCGGCAATATATAATATCATCTGCTGCGAAAATAATTATATCATATATCCCCATGCTTGTCAATACATTTTTGAAAAAAATTATATTTTGTTTTTAGCCAATAAACTTTACGGCAGATTATAAGTAAGAATTTGAAAGTATAAATTTTTTTTAAAAATGTAAAATTTACTCTTGATTTTTTTTGTACAATATGGTATAATATCAAAGCGACAAGTGATAATAATATTATTGTAGACAAGCAGTTACGGAAAGGTGGCTGAGCTGGTCTAAGGCGCACGACTGGAAATCGTGTGAGCGTTGATAGCGTTCCGAGAGTTCGAATCTCTCCCTTTCCGCCAAACCTGTGGTTTTTTACCGCAGGTTTTTTTCTTTGCTCAGATAAGGTTTAGGGGAGATACTTTTTTCAAAAAGCGCCTCCCCTAAAAAATTATTTATTTTTTACACACCGGAATAAGCTGCGAAACCACCGTCAACAGGAATAACCGTGCCATTTACAAAGCCGGACGCCTTATTGTCGGCAAGCCAAAGTAAAGTTCCGGCAAGGTCATCGGGAGTTCCGAACCGTCCCATTGGAGTGTGAGCAATTATTTTGTGCGCGCGTTCTG
>CALWTV010000206.1 GCA_944384555.1 uncultured Clostridia bacterium
GTATTTTTAGGGCAGTACGCGCCCGAACCTCTTGGAGATTATTATGCCGGTCCTAATCATGTTCTTCCGACAAACGGAACGGCGAGATTCGCATCACCACTTTCATGCGATAGCTTTATTAAAAAATCATCATTTTTGTATTACAGTAAATCAGAATTAGAGGCGGTTTCTGATGATGTAATAAAATTTGCAGAAGCAGAAGGTCTTACCGCACATGCTAATTCCGTGAAAATACGCAGACAAAACGGGTAACGATATATGAATAAATATATAACTGATAAAATAGCAAAATTAAAGGAATATACTCCTCAAAGCAATAGTTGTAAAATAATTTTGGACGCCAACGAAAATCCGTATTCACTTCCGCAGATTGTGGTTGATAAAATTCACAAAGGCGTAGATGAATTGAATTTTAATCGCTATCCTGACCCGATGGCAGATAATACAGTAGAGGCATTTTGCAGAAAATTTGGCACTGATAAGCGGTGTGTGACAGTTGGAAACGGCTCTGACGAGCTTATCTCCGTGATAATAAGCGGGTTTTTAAGTCCTGATGATACGATGATAGTAGTTGTTCCCGATTTTTCGATGTATGATTTTTACGGTGGCCTTGTGGGAGCAAATATAATCAGATATGTGAAAAGCGGCGACTTTTCGATAGATTTTGATGAACTTTCAACGCTTGCAGCTGAAAAATTGGCTAGAATGGTAATTTTCTCAAATCCGTGTAATCCTACCGGAAAAGTTTATTCGAGAGATGATATTCTTGAGTTTGCCTCAAAGACAGACGCGCTTATAATTGTAGATGAAGCTTATATGGAATTTTCATCAGTCAATTGTTCAGTTTTGGATAAAGCGGAATCACTTGAAAATGTTATCGTGTTGAAAACACTGTCAAAAGCGTTCGGGCTTGCGTCAATGCGGTGTGGATTTGCTGTTTCAAATCCCGAAATTTCATCGGCATTGAAAAAAATAAAAAGTCCGTATAACGTAAATTCATTGACTCAGGCTGCGGCAGCTGCGGCACTTGAAAATGCGGACGAGCTTTTAAAAATAACCGAAATAATTAAAAATAAGCGCGATAGAATAAGCGAGTGCATGAAAGAAATAGCTAAAACAGTTGATATTACGGTATATCCGAGCGATACAAATTTTGTTTTAGTAAAAGTAGGCGAAAAAGCGTATGTTGGCGGAGCTAAGGCAATATTCGACGCACTGTGTGAAAAAGGCATTCGTGTAAGATTAATGGGAGAATATTTGAGAATTTCTGCCGGTACAGAAACAGAAACCGATGAGTTTATCACTGCGATAAAATCGATTATGTTAAAATAAGTCAGGAGCGGTTTAATGAGAACAGCGGAATTATTAAGAGAAACAAAGGAAACTAAAATCAAGGCAAGACTTTCGATTGATTCCGAAAATCGTGGACTTCACGGCAATACCGGTATAGGATTTTTTGACCATATGCTTAATTCATTCTGTATTCACGGCGGTTTTTCGCTTGATTTGGAAGTGAAGGGCGATTTGGAAGTTGATTGTCATCATACAATAGAGGATACCGGAATCGTTCTAGGCAAGCTGTTTTCGGAGATTGCGGGAGACCGAAAGAAAATTGCGAGATTTGGCAGCGCATATATCCCGATGGACGAAAGTCTTGCGTTTTGCGCGGTTGATGTCGGCGGACGCGGATATTTAGTTTATGATGTTCCGGTAACTTCACCGATGATAGGAAATTATGACACACAGATAACACGTGAATTTTTCTACGCACTTGCGATGAATATGGCGGCAACGCTTCATTTGAAAATAATGTACGGTGAAAACGACCATCATAAAGTTGAAGCGATATACAAAGCGTGCGCGCGTGCGTTATCAGCTGCGCTTGCCGAAACTGAAAATGCGGTATTGTCTGCGAAAGGAACATTGATATAAAATGAGCGATTTAAAAAAAATTGTGATAATCGATTATGGAATGGGCAATCTTCACAGCGTAAAAAATGCGCTTGATTATCTGGGTGCAAGTTCAGAGGTATCGTGCGACAGCGATAAAATATCAAGTGCAGACGCTCTAATTTTGCCGGGAGTGGGTGCGTTTCCCGACGCCATGAAACGCTTGAATGAGCTTGATTTAGTCAAATGTATAAAAAAGTGTGCGGAAGAAAAACCTATGTTAGGCATATGTCTTGGAATGCAGTTGCTTTTTGATTCAAGTGAAGAAGTATGCAAAACAGAGGGGCTAGGCTTAATTTCGGGAGATGTTATAAAGTTAAAGGCATATGCGGACGAAAAATATTCGCCAAAAGAGCGCAGAATGTATAAAATACCGCATATCGGTTGGAATTCGCTTAATATCAAAAAATCAGACTCTCCGCTTATGCAGGGGATTGAAAACGGTGCTCATGTGTATTTCGTACATTCGTTTAAGGCTGATGTAAAAAATCCGGAAAATTTAACCGCTTCAACCGAATATGGTGAGGAAATTGCGGGAATTGTTGAAAACGGAAACGTATTCGGAGCACAGTTTCACCCGGAAAAAAGTGAAGCGGTAGGACTGCGGATACTCAAAAATTTTATTGATTTAACCAAAAATTGATTAGAGGTAACAATTATGATTATACTTCCGGCGATAGATATTCTTGACGGAAACTGCGTGAGATTGGCTAAAGGTGAGTATGAAACCGCACACAAAGTCGCACAGGACGCACTCGAAACTGCACTCGGATTTGAAAAAAGCGGTGCGGAATATATTCATCTGGTTGATTTGAACGGAGCAAAAGACGGAAAAACCGTAAATCATGAGCTTATATGCAAAATAGCCGCGTCAGTAAATATCCCTGTTGAGATAGGTGGCGGAATACGCGATATGAAAAC